>NZ_CP012040.1:3105000-3232500 GCF_001050135.1 Cyclobacterium amurskyense
CAATCACTGCCAAAGGAACACTTGATCCTGGCTTTTCTATTGTTTTACCATTTACATATTTACCTATACGAGGACCTACCATAATAACCCCAGCTAATGCTCCCCAGCCACCTACAGAATGAACCAAAGTTGAACCTGCGAAATCATAAAAGCCCATGGCGTCAAGAGCTCCTCCGCCCCATTTCCAGCTACCAATTATTGGATAAACCATTCCAACAAAGATCACTGTGAAAATTAGATAAGCCCAAAGCTTAACTCTCTCTGCAATAGCGCCTGATACAATTGTAGCGGCAGTAGCAGCAAACATGGCTTGAAAAAGAAAGTCTGTCCAGTAAGTGTATCCAGCGTCTGCATATTCAGTGCTAACATCTGCACTTGCAGGGCTAAACCAGAACATGCTCCATCCGGCACTGTCAAAACCAAACCAACCTGGAACGTCAAATCCAGGGTACATTAGGAAAAAGCCAAGTAAGCCATAAGACAAAATACCTATAATAGGTGTTACTGTATTTTTAAAAAGAATATTAACAGTATTTTTTGCCTGGCCAAAACCAGCTTCTACACCGGCAAACCCAAGGTGCATAATGAATACAAGAGCCGTAGCCAGCATCATCCAAACATTGTTTGTTGTAAGGAGGTTCTGAGCGATTGCGTCGGCATAGTCAACTCCACTAGAACTGACTTGTAATAAAGGTGGTAAAATGTTTTTCATAGATTCCAAAGAATTAATGTGTTACAGGTTGAATTTTTACTTTCAATTTTAATTCGATACAAATTTAGACAATTAATAGTCAAAAAAACAACTAATTTAATCCTGATAAGTGTAAAATTTACAAAACAAGGGTTAAAATGTACCTTAAAAATAGATTTATTATGTTTTAAAATGTATTCAAGGGTAATATTTACACCTTATATTTTTCAATACTAATATTTGTAAAAAACGAGTTGTATAGAATATATAAGTGGTAATGTTTGTTTTCTGCGATACATATAATGGATTTATAATAAAAAAACCATCACCTATTTTGAATAAGTGATGGTTTTTAAGTGTTCAGTACCGTCCAGGAGATTGGTATTATTCCAATAAAAAATTTATTTTCCTATTTTTTTAAAATAATTGCAATAACTTTAACTATTAAGAATTTTAATTCCGTTTTTAATAGCTGTTTTGCAATGAAAGTAGGGATTTGTTATTGATTTTAAAACATATGTTATTGTTGTAGGAGGGCAAATTCTTTGGCAAAGTAGGTGAGAATGACTTTTGCTCCGGCTCTTTTTATACTAAGTAATGACTCAGTCATTGCCCTTTCGCCATCCAGCCAGCCATTGGTAGCAGAAGCTTTGATCATGGCATATTCACCACTTACGTTATAAGCTGCTATTGGGAGGGGAAACTGGTCATGCAATAGTTTAATGATGTCTAAATAGGCTAGGGCCGGCTTCACCATTAGAAAATCTGCGCCTTCATCAAAATCCAATTGGCCTTCAATCAAAGCCTCCTGGCTATTTGAAGGATCCATTTGGTAGGTTTTTTTGTCTCCAGCTTTAGGGGCAGAGTCTAGTGCATCTCGGAAAGGGTTGTAAAAAGCGCTTGCGTACTTTGCTGTATAAGACATAATCGATACGTCTTGGAAACCATTTTTATCAAGTAATCTTCTCAAATAGCCTACTCGTCCATCCATCATGTCGGATGGGCCTATTATGTCTGCACCAGCCCTTGCTTGGGCAAGAGTCATTTTCCCTAAAATTTCCAGGGTTTCATCGTTCAGTATTTTCCCATTCTCGACAAGTCCGTCATGTCCATCTATACTATAGGGATCCATGGCTACATCCGTCATAACGCATGCTTCCGGGAAAGTTTGCTTAATGGTAAAGAGTGCTTTTAAGTAAAAGGTGTCTTCTCGATGGCTTTCTGTAGCCCATCGATCTTTTTTATCTTCAGTATATGCTGGGAAAATATCAAAGGTAGTGATGCCTAATTTAAGGCAGCTTTCAATTTCTATTAACATTTGATCCAAGGAATACCGATATATTCCAGGCATAGACTTTACGGGTACCTTCTGGTTGATTCCATCAATTAAAAACAATGGTAGAATAAAATCTTTGACAGACAGTCTAGTTTCTTCAATCAACGCACGAATAGCTGGAGATTTTCTATTTCTTCTGGGCCTTCTCAACATGGCTTTTGTTTTAAGGTTAGGTATTTAATAGTATTGGTAAAATTGATCACTCTCCTACTAAAAAGGGAGCTTATTAGGTATTCCTTATTGTAAAAGTTGATCTACAGTTTGTAGATCAATTTCTGAATAGTCATTAATATACAACTGACAAGGAGGTAGATCTTCTTTGGCATGTGAAGAGAGAACCCCAACCACTTGCATCCCCGCGTTGATGGCGGCAGAAACCCCTGAAAAAGAATCTTCGAAAACCAGACAATTTGCAGGGTTTACATCCAGTAATTTTGCGGAGGTAAGGTAGACTTCAGGGTCAGGCTTGTGGTTCTTAACATTCTCACTAGCTAAAATTGATTCCATATTAGGTGAAAATTTCAGGTGACCCATGATGAGATCTAAATTGGCTCTCGGTGCCGAAGTAGCCACACCTGTACGGTACCCCTCTTTTTTTAATCCTTGGAGAAATGGAAGGAATTCTGGGATCGTTTTAATATTGTCTGCATATATTTCTCTAAACAGGCCTTCTTTTTCATTTTCAAGGTTTGTGAATTCTTCCCCTACAATTTCTCTTCCTAAGAAATGGTTGAAAATGTACTTGTTACTTTTGCCGTACATGTGTTTTTCGAATTCTTCTTCAGTGGGGTTAAGTCCCCTTTTTCCAAAAAACACTTTAAAGGCTTCAGAGTGGAAGGGGTTGGTGTGGCAAATCACACCATCCATATCAAAAATTACCGCTTGGTTTCTCATTTTTAGCTTTTCAGGATTTTTTAAAATTTAAAATTGTGCGTTCAATGATGTCACAGCAATCATGAAGTTCTTCTTCAGTCATTACAAGTGGAGGGGCAAAGCGGATAATATTTCCATGAGTAGGTTTGGCGAGGAGTCCATTGTCTTTTAAACCGACACAAATGTCCCAGGCAGTTGTACTGTCTGCAGTGTCATTGATCACTATAGCATTTAATAAGCCACGACCTCTTACGAGCTTGATGAGTTGGGTCTTCTTTATTAGCTGCTCCATGCGTTTCCTAAATAAATCCCCCAAATGCCGGGCATTTTGTGCTAATCTTTCGTCTTTCACGACTTCCAATGCAGCGATGGCTACTTTTGCGCCCAGTGGGTTACCTCCAAAGGTGGACCCATGCTGTCCGGGATGGATAACCTCCATAATGGTATTGTTGGCAAGTACAGCAGAAACAGGGAAAAAGCCACCAGAAAGTGCCTTTCCAAGAATTAGGATGTCAGGTTCTACATAGCTGTCTTGTTTTTCGCAATGTCCTTGACAGCTGCAATTCCCACAAACGGCAAGTAAAGAACCTGTTCTAGCTATGCCGGTTTGTATTTCGTCTGCCATTAACAATACATTGTGTTCCTTGCAAAGTTTTTTGGCTTCTTTAATATAGTCTTGGTTAGGGGTGATTACACCTGCTTCCCCTTGGATCGGTTCTATTAGAAAACCGACGGTGTCAGGATTATTGATTAGCACCGCACTGAGTGCTTCCAGATCGTTGTAAGGGATTTGTATAAAACCTGGTGTATAAGGCCCAAAATTATTACGTGCATCCTCATCTGTGGAAAAAGAAACAATAGTAGTGGTCCTACCATGAAAATTTTCTTTGGCAACAATTATTTTAGCTTGATGTGGTTGTACTGCTTTTTTATCGTATCCCCATTTCCTAGCAATCTTGATGGCTGTCTCTACGGCTTCCGCTCCAGTATTCATTGGGAGTACTTTGTCAAAACCGAAATAGGAGGTGATGTATTCCTCATAAGGCCCTAGTGTGTCATTGTAAAATGCCCTTGATGTTAAGGTGAGTGTTCCGGCTTGTTCTACAAGAGCATTTTTTATTTTAGGATGGCAATGTCCTTGATTTACAGCAGAATACGCAGAGAGAAAATCGTAGTATTTTTTACCTTCTACATCCCAAAGGTAAACCCCTTCGCCTTTACTAAGGACCACTGGCAAGGGGTGGTAATTGTGTGCACCAAATTTATTTTCTAGCTGAATGGCTTCCTGACTTGAGCTGATTTTCTTCATTCTGGATTCCTTTTTTTTGTTCAATTTAAATATATATTTGCAGCACAATTGCACTGTTTGGCAAATATAATAAAAGGGTTTTGGAATCATTAATCAAAACCAAAAACTTGGAGCGCAGGGATTTATTAAATAATTATGGGGTACACTTTTGTTATTTAATGAAATCTTCCGATATTTGCAAACCCAATTGAAAAAAGTCAATCATTACTGGATACATATATATCATGGCAAAAATTTGTGACATTACTGGAAAAAGGCCTCAGGTAGGAAATAACGTATCACACGCCAATAATAAAACTAAGCGTAGATTTTACCCTAACCTGCATAAGAAGAGCTTTTATATCCCTGAAGAAGACGCATGGATCACTTTAAAGGTGTCGTCCTCAGCTTTGAGAACGATAAATAAAAAAGGAATCAGCGCTGTATTAAAAGAGGCGCAGAAAAAAGGAGAGATTATTATTAAATAAGACTTGCCTCACACCAATATTAAAATAACAGGAAATGGCTAAGAAAGGTAATAGAGTTCAGGTGATTTTAGAGTGCACTGAACATAAAACAAGTGGAATGCCCGGGACTTCTCGGTACATCACTACTAAGAACAGAAAAAACACTACAGAAAGGTTGGAACTTAAGAAATTCAACCCCATCTTGAAAAAGGTGACTGTTCACAAGGAAATCAAGTAATCACACAACCCAAGGGTAAAACGATAATATTATGGCTAAGAAAGTAGTAGCAACACTGAAAAAAGAAGGTGGCGTGACTTATGCCAAGGTAATTAAGGCAGTTAGATCTGAAAAAACTGGAGCTTATACCTTTAAAGAAGAAATGGTGCCAAGCCAAATGGTTCAGGAAATCCTGAAGAAATAAGGTTTTCAAGGCATACAAAACTTTTACTATCCCTTTCGGTTCCATCCGAAAGGGATTTTTGCGTATATTCGTCTCAGATTTAAAAAATTATGGGAATATTTGATTTTTTTTCTAAAGAGAAAAAAGAAAGTTTAGATAAGGGACTGGAAAAATCCAGCGATAACCTATTTTCAAAACTAGGAAAAGCCATTGTAGGCAAGTCTAAAGTGGATGAAGACATTTTGGATGAGTTAGAAGAGATTCTTATCACATCCGATGTTGGGGTAGATACTACCATTAAAATCATCCAACGAATCGAGGAAAGGGTTGCTAGAGATAAATATATAAGCACCGGAGAACTTGATGTCTTGCTTAGGGAGGAGATTGCCGGCTTGTTAGAAGAGAACAATACTCAAGATCTTGGTAGTTTTGATCTTCCTACCGACAAAAAACCTTACGTTATTATGGTGGTAGGAGTCAATGGTGTAGGGAAAACCACTACTATTGGAAAATTGGCCCATCAATTTAAGCAAGCAGGCAAGTCGGTTGTACTTGGTGCTGCTGATACTTTTAGGGCCGCAGCAGTGGATCAGTTGATCCTTTGGGGAGAGCGCGTAGACGTCCCTGTTATTTCGCATGGAATGAATACAGACCCAGCTTCGGTAGCATTTGATACTGTCAAAAAGGCCGTAGAAATGAAGGCTGATGTGGTAATTGTAGATACCGCGGGAAGATTGCATACCAAAGTAAACTTAATGAACGAGCTTACTAAAATCAAAAGAGTGATGCAAAAGTTTATCCCAGATGCTCCACATGAAATTTTACTGGTTCTTGATGGGTCTACAGGTCAGAATGCTTTTATTCAAGCCAAGGAATTCACGAAAGCAACTGAAATTAGTGCGCTTGCTATTACCAAATTAGACGGTACAGCCAAGGGTGGAGTGGTAATTGGAATCTCGGACCAATTTAAAATACCAGTGAAATACATAGGTGTAGGGGAGAAGATGAGTGACTTACAGGTTTTTAATAGGAAAGAATTTGTTGATTCATTGTTCCGAAAAAAACAGTAATATTTTTAAATAAAATAACGGCGGAACTTTGATTTAGGACATTGGAGGGTGCTTGAGTTAGGATTAATAATATTTTTTCACCTACTGATTTAATAAAGAACTACCTTTAATTTTTGTTATTGAAGCAGGCTTAAGTTAAAAAATAAGAGCGTAGTTTTGGGATAAATTTATCTCTGTACAGGTAAGTGCAGTATGGCTATTTGATCGAAAAACAGTACATTTATCGTTCATTAATTATACTCCCATGTACTTCATTTCAACAAGACTTGTGCTACTTCTGTTAGCCATTAATGTTTTCAATTCTTTTGAAAGTAAAGCTCAAGATCAAAAGCCAAATATTATATTTATTCTTACTGACGACCAAAGGTGGGATGCCTTAGGCTATTCAGGGAATGATTTAATCCATACACCTGAGATGGATAAATTGGCTGAAGAAGGAACTTATTTTCAAAATGCATTGGTGACTACACCTATTTGCGCTGCAAGTAGAGCGACCATTTTTACTGGTTTATATGAACGTAGCCATGCTTACACTTTTCAAACAGGCCCGATAAAATCAGCTTATATGGAAACGGCCTATCCGAAATTGCTCAAAGAGGCAGGTTATAAAGTAGGATTTTTTGGCAAATTTGGTGTTAACTATAAAGACTTGAATGGCTTGTTTGATTCCTTCGAATCCTATGACAGGAATGGGAGATTTTCAGATCGACGTGGCTATTATTTCAAAACCATTGGAGCGGATACCGTACACCTGACACGTTATACTGGACAGCAGGCACTTGATTTTATTGATGAAGCAGATGCTGATCAGCCATTCTGTCTTTCTCTTTCTTTTAGTGCACCACATGCTCATGATTCCGCAGAAAAACAATACTTCTGGCAAGATGAGACAGCTCCACTACTTGATGGGGTAACTATCCCTAAGGCGAAAATATCTGAAGATCGTTATTTTGATGCTCAGCCTGAGATTGTTAAAAGCGGATTTAATAGGCTTAGGTGGACTTGGAGGTACGATACACCAGAAAAATACCAGCATAGTGTAAAAGGTTACTACCGAATGATCTCTGGGATTGATCTTGAGATTGCTAAAATTAGAAAACAATTAAAAGCCAAAGGGATGGATAAAAATACCGTCATCATCCTGATGGGAGACAATGGCTACTTTTTGGGCGAGCGTCAATTGGCTGGGAAATGGTTGTTGTACGACAATTCAGTCAGGGTACCATTGATCGTTATGGATCCAAGATTGAAAAAACAATCAGACTCCAAAGAAATGGCAGCCAATGTGGATGTTCCTTCTACGATATTGGATTTGGCTGGAGTTGATGTTCCATCGGGATATCAAGGAAAGAGCTTGGTTCCAGTGATCAAAGGAGAAAAACTTAATAGAGATACTGTATTAATAGAACATCTATGGGATTTTGATAACATACCACCAAGTGAGGGACTTAGAACTGCAGAATGGAAGTATTTTCGCTATATTAATGACCAATCAATAGCCGAAATGTATAACCTGGCGGAAGATCCGATGGAAATAAACAACTTGGCAAAGGATCCTCGATATGCTAGTAAAGTGGCGCAATTTGACAAAAAATTGGACGCCATGACAGCTGAGTTCTCGGACAATACTACGGCTGCTCCAATCAATAGGCATATCGAAATGGTAAGGAAACCATCTGGAAAAATACTTATTGATAAAACCCCTGATTTTGGCTGGCAGGTGCCAGAAGGATTGGACTTTCAATCGGCTTATCAAATATTGGTCAGTAGCTCAGCAGAGAAGAGTAAGAAAAATATTGGAGATGTTTGGAACAGTGGAAAAGTTTTGGGTGGCGAGGTGTCTGATATTGCTTATATGGGACCTGAACTGACGGAAGGTAAGGCTTATTATTGGAAGGTGAGGATTTGGGACGAGGACAATCGGACAGGAAGGTATTCAGACAGTCAAAGTTTTCAGGTAGGGGCACCTGATAATTACATTTCCACAGGTAATATATTTGAGAAGGAAGAAATCTCTCCAAAATCAATTCAAAAAGTAGCAACCAATACCTGGCTGGTTGATTTTGGAAAAGCTGCTTTTGCAAACTTATCATTAGATTATCAAGCCTCAAAAAATGAGATCTTAACCGTGAGGATAGGTGAACAACTCAAAGAGGGAAGGTTAAATGCTGAACCTCAAGGGAATATTAGATTTGAGGAGATAGAAGTTAAAGTTAGTCCCGGTCAAACTGCATATACCTTGGCATTGCCAAAAGACAAGAGAAATACTGGGCCTGCTGCCGTTGCCCTTCCTGATAGTTTTCCTGTGTTACTCCCATTCCGATATGCGGAAATTGTAGGAGAAAAGAAACCAAAAGGGCTTACTCAAGAAGCTTATTTTAGTTTTTTTGATGGCAGTCAAAGTAGTTTTAGCAGTTCAGACACTGTTTTGAATCAAGTGTGGGAGCTATGTAAGTACTCCATGAAGGCCACTTCTTACGCCGGAATATATGTAGACGGTGACAGGGAGAGAATTCCTTACGAAGCGGATGCCTATATCAATCAGCTTAGTCACTATGCTGTAGATTGGGAATACCCAATTGCCAGAAGGACCATTGAGTATTTTATGGAAAACCCTACTTGGCCCACCGAGTGGCAATTGCATGTAGCCTTGATGTTTTACGAGGATTATATGTACACAGGAAATACAGAGCTTATAGAAAAATATTATGATGAACTGAAGCATAAAACGCTAATGGAATTGGCGAGGGAAGATGGCTTAATTAGTTCAGCAAATGCAAGTCCTGAATTCATGAAAAAGCTCGGTTTTAAGGATCCCAAAATCAAAATGAAAGACATTGTTGACTGGCCACCAGCACAGAAGGATACAGGTTGGAAGTTAGCGACTGCGGAAGGAGAAAGAGATGGATTTGTCTTCACTCCAATCAATACAGTAATAAATGCATTGTACTTCCGTAACCTGGAAATCATGGGTGAATTTGCTCGTCTTCTCAATAGAAATGATGAAGCCAGAGAATACGAATTGATGGCCATTAAAGTAAAAAAGGCTGTCAATGAAAAACTAATGGATCCTGAAAAAGGGATTTATTTAGACGGTGAAGGTGCAGGTCATTCCTCACTTCATGCCAATATGATGCCTTTGGCATTTAATATGGTGCCGGGAGAAAATGTGGATGCAGTGGTCGATTTTATAAAATCTAGAGGGATGGCCTGTAGTGTTTATGGTTCCCAGTACCTAATGGATGGCTTGTACAATGCTGGTGAAGCAGACTATGCTCTAGAACTGATGACTGCTACCCATGACCGGAGTTGGTGGAACATGATTGCTATTGGATCAACAGTAACTTTGGAGGCCTGGGACATGAAGTACAAGCCTAACTCAGATTGGAACCATGCCTGGGGTGCTGTGCCAGGAAATATAGTTGCACGAAAAATGTGGGGAATTCAACCCAAATCTCCAGGTGCAGCATTATTGGAAATAAAACCTCAATTAGGAAGCTTGACAGAAACGGAAATAACCGTTCCCTTTATCACTGGGAAGGTTAGTGCTTCTTATAGAAAAGTAAATAATCGTTTGCAACGCTATGTTTTTGAATTGCCTGCCAATGTTTCTGCAGAGTTAATTCTTAAATACAATGCCAATGATGCCATCTCCCTTAATGGTAAAAAAGTCAATACCCGTTTCGGATCTATTCGACTTTCTCCTGGGAAAAATGAAATAGAATTGCAGGTCAATTCATTTTAATTGGGATTGAAGTGCCTACTTGCTAAAGTTAACCTTCAGCAAGTAGGCACAAGTAAAAAAAATTAAAAGAATTGAGGTGGGTTTTTGCTTTAATAAAAATTTCAATAGCGTATTATCCGCAGGTTTCATCTTTTTCATCCTGCATATTTAAATCGCTTTACATGGCTAGGTTGAATAAATATTGCGAACCTATTTTGGCTTGATAAAGAATAATTATGGCAGCACATCACCACCACCATCAATCCGGTAAAAATCTAAAAATTGCGTTTTTTCTAAATCTGGGGTTTACCCTTTTGGAAATCGTTGGAGGGCTATATGTAAATAGTATTGCCATTATTTCTGATGCAGTTCATGATTTGGGAGACAGTCTGTCACTGGGTACTGCCTGGTATTTGGATAAAAAGTCCAAACAAGGCTCGGATAAAAAATTCTCTTTTGGTTACGCCCGGTTTTCGCTATTGGGGGCACTAATTAATAGCATTGTATTGATAGGCGGGTCAATATATGTGATTAGTGAGGCATTTGGTCGCTTACTGAATCCTGAACAAGCAGATGCGAAAGGGATGTTTTATTTTGCAGTTATTGGTGTCCTTGTTAATGGATATGCGGCCTGGAAAATGAGCGGGGGAAAAACATTGAACGAGAAAGTGGTTTCCTGGCATCTACTAGAAGATGTACTAGGCTGGGTGGCCGTTATGATAGTCGCAATCGTGTTGAATTTCAAGGATATCCCTTTTCTAGATCCAGCACTTTCCTTGCTTATTACGGCCTATATTCTTTGGGGCGTGATAGGAAGATTGAAGGAAACCTTGTATGTGTTTCTTCAGGGGGTGCCAAAGGAAATCAATTTAGTTAAAATTGAAAAGGAACTGCTTTCGATTGATCACGTACAGTCCCTACATCATACGCATATTTGGTCTCTCGAAGGGGAGCACCATGTATTTTCAACTCATTTGAAACTGGAGCGAATCAGCTCTTTTGAAAAATTAATGGAAGTGAAAAATGAGGCGAAAGCACATTTGGAAAAATACCATTTCAAACATTTCACTATAGAGACAGAATTAGATACTGAAAATTGTGAGCTGGGCTCAGACTAAATCCAATCCTGTCTACATTTTTTGTTACCATTATAAATAACTTACCTCCTAAATTATTTATATTGAAAAAAGGATATAGGGCAAACGTTAGAATTTTGTAGCGATTTCTGATTTTGTAACGTGTAAAACCCGAAATATGCAATAGCCATTCTATTACGTGCTGAAATCGCTTTAAAATCAGCCACTTCGTTGCTGTTTTCAATTTCACCATAGCGGTGCTATGCTAAAATCTCCAAACAGCCTGATTTTCTTGCGATTACAACACTTCCCGTAAACACGGGACAGGCTATCACTAATTCTATTACATAATCCGGGTTAAAACGTTGAAAGACAGAGAAAAAAAGAACGAATATCTTGTAATATTTTTTATATTGAATCCCATAATGCGGGATAGCGAATAGAAGCTATAAAGGCATTCGAAAAAAAGATAATCCTGCCTAAGACTTACCGAAAAGCGACATTACTTAGCAGGTTCTTAAAAGCATGAAAAAATATATTTTTCATAAATTTTATTGAAAAAATGAATTAGAATTGCCTATTTCAATAATAACCTAAAATACCATGCCATGAAACCCCTGAAAAAAGAAGACCTTAACCAAGAAGTTTTTGACCTCTATGATGATTATGCCCACAGTAGGATAGATCGCAGAGAATTTGTTAATAAGCTTTCCAACTTTGCAGTAGGAGGTTTAACAGTCGCCGCTATCATGGGTTTTTTGATGCCCAATTATGCCAAGACAAGTCGGTTTTCTGAAGCCGATCCTCGTCTAATTGAAGAGACCATTACTTATAAATCCCCAAAGGGAGCAGGCACCATGAAAGGATTACTTGTACGTCCAAAAGAGGTATCAGGGAAATTGCCGGGGATAGTTGTAGTGCACGAAAACAGAGGGCTTAATCCCTATGTTGAGGACACTGCGCGTCAGGCTGCTTTGGATGGGTTTATTGCTTTGGCACCTGATGCCTTGTCACCTATGGGAGGATACCCGGGTACAGATGATGAGGGTAGAACTATGCAAGGCAAAAGAGATAGAGAGGAAATGTTGCAGGATTTTATTGCAGGTTTTGAAACCTTGAAAACGCATGAGCAATGCACGGGTAAAGTAGGGGTAGTAGGGTTTTGCTTTGGAGGATGGGTTTCCAATATGATGGCAGTTAGGGTGCCTGATCTTTCGGCAGCTGTTCCATTTTATGGAGGTCAACCTACGGCAGAAGAAACTGCGGCCATAAATGCTCCCTTGATGTTACATTTTGCAGGCTTAGATACCAGGGTAAATGCAGGTTGGCCAGATTATGAGAAAGCGTTAAAGGCAAATGACAAAACCTATACGGCTTATATGTATCCTGAAGTTAACCATGGTTTCCACAATCATTCCACTCCTCGATATGATGAGGCTGCTGCAAAACTTGCCTGGGGAAGAACGATTGATTTTTTCAAAGAGCATTTGAAGTAGGGGTTTTTACACTAATTTAATGGTACTGAATTGTTATTTAGCTCTAATTATTCAAAAATTATTACGGGGAATTCACATGAAAGCGGTATGTTTTTGGCTTAAAGATTACAGAATTATTAGTTTTAAAGAGTCATGCCGGAACAATAAATGACTAATTCCCTAGGTTTTCTAGGGGGTTGATAAGTTTCAATTATTGTCCTGGTTATAAAATCGATTCAAATACTCTCTGGTTATCAATCAATAATACTGCGGTTTACGGTCATGTAGCTTTGTTAAATGATAGTCAATCAGATTTTATTATTTATGAGCTTAATTATGTTTTATAAGGGAAACATTTAAGAAATATAAATGAAAATATTTATTTGCTGCAGAAGCATAGACAAAATAAAGTGTGATGAAATTATTTCTGATTTATTGAATGATTCTGAGAATTCTGTTGCCATATTAAAGCAGACTGACCATGTTGAAAACTGGCAAGAAGTTGTTGAATCAAGCATTAAAGAAAGTGATTTTGTTTTGTTTTTAATTGGTCATGAGACATTCATGAGTAATCAAATACTTTGGGAGTTTGAAAAGTCAAAAAGTCTTTACAAGCATATAATTGGAATTAAACTTGAAAATGCTTCAGAAGATTCTATTCGATTTTTTCAAGGATTTAAAGTTTTTAATAATACAATTCAGGCATTAAAATATATCGATAAAGTATTTATAAGTGACCGAGAACTTAAAATAGAGCAATACAAAATTATGATTAATTCGACTGAGAAGGTAACAGATGCAAGAATGAAGGTGAATAATTTATTTTTCACTATTACATCTTCAATTCTATCCGTTGCGTTTATTTTAGGCAAAACTTATAGTTTTATTCCATTAAGTGTGTTAGCGATGATTGTTTTTACTGGACTTGCTTTGTTAACTACTTTCTTTTGGGATAGGTTGGTAAGTTCTTATGGGGATTTAAATACTGGTAAATTCAAAGTAATTGGAAAGATAGAGAAAGATTTAAGAACAAATATGTTTGAAGAGGAATGGCGTATCCTGACACAGGAAATTGAATATGAGTCTAATACGAAAACAGAAATGAAAATTATTGGACAGTTTAGGTTTTTTATAATTCTGGCCCTGTTAATTGAGATTTGTTATCTGCTTTATGATTTTTGCTAAAAGTGGGAAGAAGATTAATTTTTATTTAACAATTAAATGAAGTTAAGTAAATAATTTGTATGGGGAAATATCCAATAAGACTTTTATATATACTATTATTTTTGATTTGGTCTCCTTTGAGTTACTCTCAGGTCACTACCATTCATCGAAACCCTGAGATTCTTAGGATGGCCAATCAAGTTTCTTCAGATAGTTTGAAGGAATATCTTTATGGTCTCCTGGCATTTGGAACACGGCATTCACTTAGTCAGGACTCCGAGGAAAGGGGAATAGAAGCTGCAAGGCAATATGTTTTGAGGAAGTTTCGCTCATTTGAACCGCTAGCGGAAGGCAGGCTTACATCAGAAATTGATTATTTCACCGTTGCTGCGGATGGGAAAAGAGTAGCTCAGAAAACCAGAATGGGTAATGTCATGGCGACACTCAAAGGTAGCGATCCAAAAGATGACAGAGTCTTTGTGGTCAGTGGGCATATAGATAGCAGAGTTACTGACATTATGGACAGCGAAAGTGATGCCCCTGGAGCCAATGATGATGGTTCGGGCGTGGTAGCATTGATAGAGATGGTAAGAATAATGTCGAGGAAATCCTTTCCTGCTACCATCGTTTTTGTAGCTGTTTCAGGAGAGGAACAAGGCTTGATTGGTGCTACGCATTTAGCAAAAAGAGCCAAAGAAGAGCAATGGAACCTTGTGGCAATGATTAACAATGATATGATTGGTAATAGCAGGTCCAGTGGAACAGAAATACGAGACAATACCAAACTTAGGGTCTTTAGTGAAGGTGTTCCACTGTTTGAAACTGATAAGATGGCCACCTTAAGGAGACAAACGAACGCTGAAAATGACAGCAAGTCGAGGCAACTTGCAAGGTATATTAAAGAGGTAGGTGAACGGTATGTGGATCATCTTGAAATCAAATTATTGTACCGGAACGATCGTTTTTTAAGAGGAGGAGACCATACCCCTTTTTCAAGAGAAGGGTTTACAGCAGTGCGACTTTGCGAGATGAATGAAAATTACAATCAACAGCATCAGGATATTAGAATGGAGGAAGGGATAGCCTATGGTGATAAACCCGAACACATTGATTTCGAGTACCTGCGAAAAAATACAGCTGTAAATTTGGTGGTTCTGGCTAGCTTGGCTAGGGCACCCTCCGTTCCACGAGAGGTGGGGATTGTGATAAGTGAACTCACCAATAGTTCCCGGCTTAAATGGAAGCCACCAGCATTTGGTGAGGCAGATGGCTACTATGTGTTAATCAGGGAAACCAGTTCGGCTATGTGGGAAAAGAAAATTTACACCCGGGACAGGTCCATCGAAATACCTTATTCAAAGGACAATTATTTTTTTGATGTTCAGGCAGTAAGCAAAGAGGGCGAAGAAAGCCTGGGTGTATTTCCGGCGCCTATACGTTAGTGAAGAAGTAGTAGGGGCGGAAATCGTATTTGTTCCACGGAAAGCACGACTGCTACATGTTTTCCTTTCTCAGCAGCCCTAAAAATGAGGTTGTAATGACGATTTAATCTGTCTGACCAGAAATATATAATACATGTTTAGCATTTTAACTTAAAGTCATATCAATAGGCGAAATTCACCAAATGAGCTGCCGAAAATGTTTTAAACATCTTATTGAAATAGATACAGTATTCAGAAAAAATCCCCGGGTTATTGCAGTCTATTCCTGTGGATATAGCTAGGGCTACCATCTCTACAGGTACGGGGATGGTAGCGATTGCCATAAAAGTTTTTTCTTCAGTCATAAGCAAGGTTATGTATACATAGAGGCCGTATTGCAATCCATCCTGCCCCATTAGGTATTCATTTCCTAGAGACAATATCCAAGCAATTTTTCGTCCGCCCTGATATTCATCCCAAACTGAGTAGTCGGTGTCAATTGTAAAACCACTTACACCATAACGCATAGAAAAATTTTGATTGATGATCTGACCTACTGACATCAAAAGATCTTCGAAATTAGTCTGTGTGAAATCATTTTGTACACCATAAAAATAAAGCTGCATGTCGTTATTATCTGGATTGATTACTTGAAAGGCTTCTTCAGCAGGGTTATAAGTGAGTGTCATTCCTTCTGGTACAGCTACTACCACCCCATTACTAATGTCTTCATAAATGTCAAATCGCATCGCATCATAATCCAACTGAATGTTCATGTCCAACTCAAACTCATCAGAAAGTTTAAGCAAATTTTCTGGATCGTCAGAAGATTCGATCATTTCAGTCAAAGACCTGTTTTTTGTAGGATAAAATTCAAAACCTATGGCATTGACGGGCGCAACGTTCGATGATTTGAAGTTAGATTCATATAAAATTAATTTTTCCGTTTCCAAAGAGGCAGGCTCAGTGCTGGGAGATGTAATTACTGCAGCAGCAGAAAAAAGTTGGGTAAGGTTCTCAAAGCCAATTGGTAGTGTGGTGTTGTTAGACTGCTCCAATTCTGTAAGATAGCTTGCAGGAATAATCCAGCTAACATTACTAGCTCCTTTTTCAAGCCCACCATCTCCAATTCCGATTAGTTGGCTCTTCGAGTCAAATACCGGTGCACCTGAAAAGCCAGGCAGCAGGCTTCCTTCAAGGTAAAGGATGTTGAGATCAAGGGCTGGAAATCCAATTTTCGCCAGGGCATCTTTGTCCTTTTTTGGAATCAAATGGCTAAGTTTTTCAGGATCTACATATCCCTTTTTCATTTGCCTGGATGAACTTCCGGTTGCACCACCATTATAACCCAAGGCAAAAACATCTGTTCCAAATTCTATTTTTGAAGTGTTGAATTGATTTATGGGTATTACACCAGAGGGTGGTGAAGGTTCTCCTTCCATCAGTTCCAGAAGTACGAGGTCTGCCTTTTGAAGCACTTTTTTTATTTTGGCTTTTCTCCATGCCTGTCCCTGGTATAAAATGCGGATATTACCTGTACGGCTCATTCCATGAAGAGAAGTAACAACCTGGTTTGGTGATTTCCAGACAAATCCTGTTAGCGCATTTGATGCATTGTTGTTTGTAGAAACAATAACTTTTACTAATGAATTTTTTGCGTTGTCAGGATTAAATTGTCTGGCAAATCCTCCATAGGTAAGGAAGAAAATCAATA
Organism: Cyclobacterium amurskyense; assembly: GCF_001050135.1. Taxonomy (GTDB): domain Bacteria; phylum Bacteroidota; class Bacteroidia; order Cytophagales; family Cyclobacteriaceae; genus Cyclobacterium; species Cyclobacterium amurskyense. The sequence continues at coordinate 3,121,701 of NZ_CP012040.1, forward strand.
CAATGCACCAAAATAATTTATTCATGGTTGAAAATTTTAATCAAAGAATGAATTACCAATACTCTTTCATCGGGATTGAATTGGGTATTTAGCTTCTTTATTATTTTAGACCAGGGGGCATTGGAGTTTTCAAAGGCTTCAGTCATTTCTTCCAGATTACTTTGTTGGTTAAGTTTGGTGATTTCTCCCTCAACCATGATGGTTCTTCCATCCAATGTGCTGTTTTCACAAAATTCATCTCTAAGGATTAACAGTGCTTCTGCACCTGTTTTATCGGAAAGGTCTTTTTTGAAAAGAGAAGAAAGTTGAGCCCATATTCCTCCTGCTGTATTGAAGGTATTAAAAACCTCTGGGACAGGTGTTTCCGAACTTGCGTATACCAGAAAGTCACAAGCTTGGATTTTTAACGCTGAGCTATAAAGCACGTTAGCTTGTCTTATGGCAGCGGTGGAGTCGGATTGTATAAAGCCGGTCACGAACCCTCGGGCCTCATTTTCGGTATATCCTATATCCGTAAAAGTTTTCACTTTATCTGCCAAGCTAGGGGAGAATGGGTCATTGGCGCGTATATACAAGCCCAACAGAATACCGAGGACAGAGAATAAACCAAAGGCGCCAATTCGAAGACTTTTTATTGGGTCTAGGAACTTTTCGTTGAGTCCTACTAAAATAGCGAGTAATGAAGAGATAGTGCCAATCACTCCGCTTACTACAGGGGATACAGACAGTCCAAGTAGCAATCCCAAAAATAGGCCTATACCCAAGCCATTAAAAATTGCAGCATAGCCTTGAAACCGATTTATTAGGTGATTTGCTTCCCCATCGGGTAATAAATCCTTTAAATGGCTTTTAGCAGAATTGGGGGCATCCGAATCTTTCTCTTCCATTCAGTAAAGAGTTTAGTTTGTATATTGATTAGAGTAGAAAACGTGGTTTAAGCTAATACAATTTAATAAAAAATATGGAATGCAAATTAAAATAGTAAAATATTTCGTTTTAAATAGTCTCATTTCTCTTGGTTTTTTTACTCCAAGTTTTAAAAAAGAAGATAAACATGTAAAGAATCAAGCTGGTAATCCTAAATTTAAACGATTAATTATCGATTTACTCAAGAATATATGCTGTTGTAAAATTTAGCTTATAATCAATTGTTGTATGCTTACGGAGTGAGTCTAAAAGGATTTACTAGATGATATAATATAGTAATGTTTCTCAGTATTTTTTTTAATATATAGAATTAATGAGGTAATTATAAGTCAATATTTTATTCATATCATTTCATGCATATTCCATAATTGTAAATCATAAAGGTTTGAATTGCTAGGGGTTAACTTAGTTGTTGGTTTAGTATTTAATCGAAGGGTGTTGAGGTTGTAGGAAGGGTAATTTCAAATTTTCTTTATTTACCATGAGGAGAAAATTATTTTAATAGTTAAAAATGGGTTTGTGGATGGTTTGGGTTTTAGAGAATTTAACATGCTTGTAGATGTAGGATGGTTGGTTTTTAGTTGTAATATAATGACATTACTTTTGTTTAGTCTTTGAACAGTTGCGGTATATTAGGTTAATTAGTTTAGGAAATTTTTAAATAATTTTATATATTCATATTGTATTTTTCAATTAATAGTGTTTTTTTAATTGATGGGCAGTATTTTTTATATGAAATATTTTATGTTAATCTAAGTTGATTTTAATATGAGGTGTTCTTTAGTATTTCTGTTAGTGCTGATTAGTGGATATGGGATGAGTCAATCCACAGGTAACAAAATTGGATCAGATGGTAATATTGGTATTGGGACTACTGATCCAAAAGTAAAGTTGGATGTTGTTGGGCAAACAAGATTAAGAGGTCTTTTAGAGATTAGGGGGGAAGAGTTTGCCCAATTTATTCAGGGAAAAGATGCTGACAAACGAGGGGTTGCTATAGGTGTAAATGATTTTGGATTAAAAACCAGGTATAGGAAATGGGGAGGTGGTTCAAGAGCTTATAATCAGGTTTGGTATGATCAAGGTGGAAGTAATTTTTATTATGGCGGATCAACTACTCCAGTTTTTTCAATTTCGGATAAAGGAGCAGGGGTAGGCACTGGTGATATTAGTCATAAATTGACTGTGGCGGGTTCAGGGACATTCTTGGGAACCCATGCTAATTATACAGAGATTAATTCCAATAATTATGGTCAATACCTTCGTCAATATGGAAATGATGGTACTAGTGTGAGCTGGATAATAAGGGGGTATTCTAATAATAATTTGCAGGCGGAATTCAATAGTGGCGGAGTTTTAGTTAGGGGTAAGGTTCAGGCAGAAGAAGTAAACATTACGATGGGGAACTGGGCAGACCATGTTTTTGAGGAGGGCTATCCCTTAATGGATCTTGGGCAACTCGAATTATTTATTGCCGAAAATGGACATTTACCTGGTATTCCTGATGAAGGTAGTGTAAAGGATGAAGGGATTGATTTAGGTGAAATGAATACAAAATTGCTGGAAAAAATAGAAGAGCTTACACTCTATATTTTACATCAGGAAAAGCAAATTCAGGAACTTTTAAAATTAAAAGATGATGTTGATAAATTGAATGCGGTAATTTCTAGCCATTAGCATCAGATTTCCAGGAAAGTACAAGCCTAAATTATGCAGTAAAGCTTAGGCGTAATATTGTTAAAACCCAATTAACAGTTTAATTTTCAGACAAAAACCTTTGAATGCAAGCAGGTAAGAGGGTATTTTTTATCTATTCTCATGGTAAATTTAGTAAGAGGAAGACAGCCTGTGAAATATTAATTCACAAATGATTTCATTAAATAGTTTTGTTTAACCCGGATTATGTAATAGAATGTCTATTGCATAATCCGGGTTAAACAAGCTATTCTCAATATTTTTTGGTGTTTTGAATTTCAATGAATTATGGTTCAGAATAATTAATCCTTTTCCTTAAAGTCACTGTTATTTATTAAATAATTTTTAGATTAGTAAATTGGATTCCTTTTCAGGATAGTGAAAAACCCTGTGTTACAATAAAAGTCATTTTACAGATACTGTATCCTGCTAGAGTAGTCGGTATTTAAGCTAAAAAAATCGTTTGTAGTTATGTTTTTAAAATCTTTATTAATAATGGCATTGACCATAATGTCACAGTACGCTCATGCAACTATAGCAAAGGACAAGATAAAGGTTCTTATCATAGATGGGCAAAATAACCATTCAGATTGGCCTAAAACTAGCTTAATGATGAAAAGCCAGTTGGAAGAAACAGGACTTTTTGAAGTGAAGATTCAACGGACCAAATATACTTGGAATGGTGAAGAGAACAGTAGTTTTTTGAGCTTGGCAGATGTGGGAGAAACGGAAGATTTGAAAGAACCAAAGACAGACCCGGATTTTAGTCCAGATTTTAAGGCGTATGATGTAATCGTTTCTAATTTTGGTTGGAAAGCTGCCCCATGGCCGGTAGAAACGATGAGAAATTTTGAACAATTTGTTCAATCGGGGGGTGGGTTTGTAAGTGTTCACGCAGCAGATAATTCTTTTCCGGAATGGTTGGCATACAACCAGATGATAGGAATTGGTGGCTGGGGAGGCCGCAATGAAAAGGATGGACCCTATGTTTATTATAATGCAGAAGGAAAATTAGTAAAGGACAATAGTCCTGGATCTGCGGGTTCGCATGGAGCAAAAAACAACTTTACCATTCATATTCGGACCGAAAAACATCCTATCACAGCGGGAATGCCAGATACCTGGGTATCTGCAAAAGACGAATGCTATGCCAGATTAAGAGGACCTGCGGAAAATATGACCATCTTAGCCACAGGAGAAGATTTGACTAATAAAAATAGAGATGGAAGGCATGAACCTGTGTTAATGGTGATTGATTATGGAAAAGGAAGGGTTTTTCATACCACTTTGGGGCATGATCAGGGGTCTCTTGAGGGAGTTGGCTTTATTAGTTCATTTACTAGAGGAGTAGAATGGGCAGCCACAGGAAAAGTGACCTTACCAATCCCGAAAGATTTCCCTACTAAGGATGAATCCAAATCGAGACCTTTTACTTTTAATTAAGGTTTCTATTGATAAATGTAGAAGAGCTTATGCTGCCTACGTTTTAAGGGAACTCTAAAATTGATGCAAAAATTTCTGAGATCTTTATTTTAGGGGGCACGAAAAAGGTGTGTTAAATGCAATGAAGATTGGATGGAGAATAAATAACTCCTTTTAATTAACGATAAATCCGTTCACAATAACCATTAGAAAAATGAGAATTTCCAATTTCTGTATGTTCTTGCTAAGCTTGAACTTGCTCAGTTGTGCACCAGATAAAATTCAACAGGAGGATGATGTGCAAAAACCAAACATCTTATTTGTTTTTGCCGATGACATGACCTTTACAGTTTTGGATGAGCTCGAAAAAAATGATGTGCATACACCCAATCTGGACAAATTAATTTCTGAGGGCACTTCTTTTACCAAAGCATACAATATGGGGAGTTGGTCTGGTGCAGTATGTACAGCTTCCAGAAGTATGATGATTTCAGGTAGAAGCGTTTGGAATGCCTTTGCTATAAAGGAAGAGTGGAGAAAAGGTGAAAACACAAATTTGACTTTACCTCAACTTCTTAAAGAGTCCGGATATGAAACCTATATGACTGGCAAGTGGCATGTGGATGTTCCTGCTTCTGATATATTTGACCATACGGTTAATATTCGGGGAGGAATGCCCAAGGATACATGGGCTGGAAGCAATATGGGAGCGAAATTTGACTCAATAAAGAAAATAGAAGGTGATCTAGGGACAATCATGCCCAAAGGCTATAACAGACCACTTGTTGGAGAAAATGATGACTGGTCGCCAACTGATCGCTCTCTAGGAGGTTTTTGGGAAGGTGGTACGCATTGGAGTGAGGTGCTGAGAGACGATGCCAAATCTTTCCTAGGAAGTGCAGCAAAAAAGGATAACCCATTTTTCATGTATTTGGCCTTCAATGCTGTACATGACCCCCGGCAATCTCCTGGTAGTTTTTTGGATTTGTATGTATTAGATGATATAAAAGTTCCAAAGAGCTTTCTACCTGTTTATCCCTATAAAGAAGCCATAGGTAATGGGCCTGAACTTAGAGATGAAGCTTTGGCTCCTTTTCCACGGACTCCCTATGCGATCAAAAAACATTTGCAAGAGTATTATGCGATAATTTCTCATATGGACCATCAAATTGGAGAAATCTTTGAAGAATTAGATAGGAAAGGTCTTCGGGAAAATACCTATATCATCTTTACGGCAGATCATGGACTTGCCATGGGGAAACATGGGTTATTGGGAAAACAGACGATGTTCGATCATAGTATGGGGGCTCCTTTTATTATATCAGGACCAGGTATACCAAAAGGGAAAAAGCTAAATCAGGACATTTATATACAAGATGCCATGGCTACAATTTTGGAAATCGCAGGGGTAGATAAACCTGACTACGTTGAGTTTGAAAGCCTTTTGGCTTTAATAAATGGTGATAAGGACTTGATTCGAGAGGATATATATGGTGCTTATTTGAATAATCAGCGAATGATCAAAAAAGGTGGTTTTAAACTAACCGTTTATCCAAATGCCAAGAAATTGCTTTTATTCGATATGGAAAATGATCCTTTAGAAATGAATGATTTAGCAGATCAGCCTCAATATAAGGAGTTGAGAAAAAGTTTGTTTGCAGCACTCCAAAAACAACAGGGGCAATTAAATGATAAGTTGACATTAAATGAAATGGATTATGTCTTTTAAAAGTTTGCTATCCCATTATAACTGTCCTTCTTGTTTTACATTGAACATACCATTGTGGGTTTTATTACTCTTATTTTCCTGCAGTTCGGAAAACAATGAAGTCGCAAATGAAGGCAAACGGCCCAATATAATATATATAATGGCTGATGATCATACTAGTCAGGCATTCGGTGTTTATGGAAGTCGGTTGGCAGGTCTCAACCCAACTCCCACTTTGGATAGTTTAGCCAAATCGGGCATGCTCTTTGAAAACTGTTTTGTTAACAATTCTATCTGTGTTCCTAGTCGAGCTGCGGTGTTGACAGGTCAACGTGCTCAAACCAATGGAGTTTTAGATTTAGAAGGCAGTCTTCCACCGGAAAAGCAGTTTTTACCGATGGAATTAAAAAAACTCGGCTACCAAACAGCCATTATAGGTAAATGGCATCTAAAAGAGGAGCCTGCTTCTTTCGATTATTATAAAGTACTTAATCAACAAGGTACTTATTTTGATCCGGTTTTCAGGATTCAAGGGAAGGGTGCTTGGCCTTCAAACGAAGTTCAATATGAGGGGCATTCTTCTGATGTGATTACAGACCAGGTAATCAATTGGTTTGAAAAGGAAAGAGTAGAAGATAAACCCTTTTTTCTGATGTACCATTTTAAGGCTCCGCACGATGATTTTGAAAACGCCCCTAGGTATGAAGGTTTTCTGGAGGATGTTTTCATACCTGAACCTGAAAGCCTTTATGATAATGGAAGCAATGGTTCAGTCGCTACGCGAGGTAAAAGGGATAGTTTGACCAGGTATATAGGATCGTCCGTCTCCCACAGAAACCTGATAAGAAATCAAGCCATGAATATTTGGCAGGGTCCGAATTATAAGAATTATCGTAACGCTGAAGACATTTTGCCCAATGAATTGGTTAAATGGGAAATGGATGAAGAAGAGAAAAAATACACTTCAGAGGTTTACCAAAGTTACCTTAAGAAATACCTGAGATGTGTGAAAGGTATTGATGACAATATGAAGCGATTCCTGGCCTATTTAAAGACAAATGGATTGCTAGAAAACACCATTATAGTCTACACCAGTGACCAGGGGTTTATGCTGGGGGAGCATGACTATATAGACAAACGATGGATGTACGAAGAGTCTCTGAGGATGCCTTTCTTTATAAGGTTTCCAGAAAAAATTGAGGCCAATACTCGAACTGATGCTATAATTAACAATACCGATTTTGCACCTACTTTAATCGAACTTGCGGGTGGAACAAAGCCTGATTATATGCAGGGAAAAAGTTTTAAGGCCATTTTAGAAACAAACGAAGAGCCAGATGATTGGCCAAAGTCTAGCTATTACAGGTATTGGATGCATTTGGCGCATAGGCATGGAAATCCTGCCCATTTCGGTATACGGACCAAGCAGTATAAATTGATTTTTTATTACGGAAAATACTGGGTGGACACCGATAAGCCTGAAGCCGAATGGAACAAGAGCAGTTGGGGAAATGATTTCACCACGCACACCCCTGTGGCATGGGAGTTCTATGACTTAGAAAAAGATCCCCAGGAAATGAATAATAGGTATGCGGATCCTGAATACAAGGAAACGATTGCTCAACTGAAGGAGGAATTGAAGCGTTCTAGGGTGGAGCTGAATGAAACAGATCAGAATTACCCGCATATTCAAAAGGTAATTGATGAGCACTGGAATGACTAGTTCTTTGTGAATTAGAACATTTAACCCGGATTATGTAATAGAATGTCTATTGCATATTTCGGGTTTAAGCTATAAAAGTTCTTATTTATGAACTGTATATACAAAAGTAAAGAAATAATATGAAAGCCATAGGATTCAGAAAATCGCTACCCATAGCTGAAATGGAAAGTTTTATTGAATTTGAAACAGCCAAACCAAGCCCTTCAGGTTTTGATTTGTTGGTAAAGGTTGGGGCTGTATCTATGAATCCCGTCGATTTTAAAGTAAGACAAAGTGCTGCAAAAGATATCATCCTGGATGAACCCAAGATTATCGGATATGATGCAGTAGGAACAGTCGTATCAGTAGGTGAGAAGGTTGGCCTTTTTAAAGAAGGAGATGAAGTGTATTATGCAGGAGATCTTACCAGAAGTGGGAGCAATGCTGCTTTTCAATTGATTGATGAGCGAATTGTAGGAACCAAACCAAAATCTTTGCGTAGACAGGAGGCTGCTGCAATTCCGATGACAGGACTGACAGCCTGGGAGGCTATTTTTGACAGAATGAAGGTAGATATAAATAAAGCTAAGGGGAAGTCAATTCTAATCCTTGCAGGTGCTGGAGGGGTTGGATCCATAGCGATACAAATTGCAAAGCAGGTTGCTGGACTTACAGTGATTGCCAGCGCTTCACGGGATGAAACCCAAGACTGGTGCAAGTCAATGGGGGCGGATTTTGTTGTAAATCACCATGACCTTCAATCTGAGATGAAAAGGATTGGGCACAAAGAGGTAGATTATATTTTGGATTGTGTGGATATAAATGGGTACTGGGAAGCGCTAAACGATATTATCAAACCGCAGGGTCATATCGTAACGATTACTGGTAGCAATGCGCCCTTGAATCTGATGTTGCTTAAAAATAAAAGTGTGTCTTTTTCCTGGGAATTCATGTTCACACGCTCCATGTACACCACAGAAGATATTATTAGACAACATGAAATTCTCAATGAGATTGCTGATTTGGTGGACAAAGGGATTTTGAAATCAACCTTGAAAACAGAGCTGAAAGGGTTCTCAGTGGAAAATTTTAAAAAAGCCCATGAGATGCAGGAGTCTGGAAAATCAATTGGCAAAACAGTTATAATGTTTTAGATAAATCACTCCAGATTTGAGACCGGACCTTAATTCCCACTATTTGAAAATATGGCTTCAATTAAAACAAAACTAGCGAGGGCTGGGATCAATACATTTTTCTTTTTGTTGCTTTTCACTATTCTATTGGCCTACCTGTTTCCTGAATGGGGGGAACTAAAAGGTGATTTTACTATTGACAAGTTAACCTACTACGGTGTTTCTTTGATCTTTTTCTTTTATGGGATAAAGATTAGTCCTTCTACCTTAAAGATTGGCTTATCCAACTGGAAGCTCCACTTATTGATTCAAGGCACTACATTTATAATTTTCCCATTATTTATTTTATTACTCTATGGTTTTTTTGGAATAGAGGGAGACTTATTTTGGTTGGGCGCTTTTTATTTGGCAGCCCTACCTTCTACTGTCTCTTCCTCAGTAGTGATGGTGTCTATTGCAGGAGGTAACCTCCCTGCGGCTATATTTAATGCCAGTATTTCAAGTATAATCGGTATCGTAATCACCCCATTATGGATGGGGCTTTTTCTAAGTGCTGAACAGGCAAGTTTTGAGCTGTTGAGTACTGTGTGGGAGCTTGTAAAGCAAATTTTAATACCTGTAGTCATTGGCTTTTTTCTACACAATTGGTTAATCAACTGGGTGCAGAAGTACCTTAAACTACTTAAAAACTTTGACCAACTTGTAATCCTTTTGATCGTGTTTTCTGCCTTCTCGCAATCTTTTGGTGGAAATATGTTCGAAGGTCAAAACATCCTGAGTTTGGGCTTTTGGATGCTACTATTATTTTGTTTTATGGCTGGAGGAATGTACCTCTTGGGCAGATGGCTTTCTTTTGAAAGGGTGGATAGGGTCACTGTTTTGTTTTGTGGGTCCAAAAAATCATTGGTTCAAGGGGCTGTAATGGGGAAGATTTTGTTTCCTGACCCTGTGATTTTCGGCGTAGTGTTGCTTCCACTGATGCTCTATCACACCTTACAGCTGATTCTTGGTAGTGCATTGGCCGAAAGGTTGGCACTTTCAAGGAAAGACACCTTAAAATAATATTGTGGGTTAATGGCATTGTTTTAGGGCAGGTAAACACCTAAACATTTGGCTGTCAATGATGGTAAGACGGGCTTAATTCTAATTAGGTGAAAGACTCATCTCCGGAAGCTTCGGCAGTTAATCTTTCGGCAAAAGATTTGCCCAAATAACGGTCAATAAGTCCATGACCTAGGTAAAGTAGTGGAGTCAAAGCTATGGCCACTGAGAATTTATATAAGTAATTGATTATCCCTACCGCTATAATTTGTTCAATTGACCAATTCCCAAAAACATAAAAAGCAATTCCCAGTACTACGAAAGAGTCAATAAATTGGGAAACTAAAGTAGAACCGGTAGCCCTAAGCCATATCATTTTAGACCCAGTAATGCGCCTTAATTTTTGGAAGATATATACATCAAGAAGCTGACCAATTAAAAAAGCAATAAGAGAACCTATGATAATACCAAGGCCCTGCCTAAAGATGGTGTTGAATGCATAATCTATATTGAAAGGGTTGCCAGTGTTGTCTTCGGCGTTTACTTCAAGCCAGAAAGTAGCCGGAGGGAGTTTTGTGACTAAGGAGATTACAATAAATGCATAAGCAATTAGGGCTACGGTGATAAAACTGATTTGCCGTACCCCCTTTTTGCCAAAATATTCATTGATAATATCAGTAGTGATAAAAACAACAGGCCATATTACTGCCCCTGCAGTTAGGTTGAAATCTAAAATATAATCTCCAAAAAAAGTCCAATTGGCTGGTGCCACTCCAATTGTACCTTCCCCTGAAAAGATCTTTACGCCGATTATTTCTGCCAGGATTGCATTCGTTAGAAAGATTCCGGCTAGGATGATAAATAGATTGGTTTTCTTGGATTGGTAAACCTTTTCGCTAATGTCCATATTTATTTAATAGTGTAGGTGGTCCCTTCTTCACTCAATAAACTGGCTTCAAAAATTTCTTTGGCCTCATTAAGGAGTAGATCCAACTTATCATACCTGCTCGAATAGTGTCCCAGTAGAAGGTTTTTAACATTAGCCGCTTTGGCAATTAGGGCTGCTTCCTTGGCGGTACTGTGTTTGGTCTGTTTGGCTCGTTTTCTTTCTGACTCCATAAAGGTAGACTCATGATAGAGTAAATCGGTCTCTTTAATGAAAGGGACCAAATCTAGATTAAAGGCTGTGTCCGAACAGTAGCTGTATTTCCGAGGAGGCGTAATTTCACAAAAATCAGAGGCTTTATAAATCACATTACCAGCCTTGTCTTTTACATCTTGGCCTGATTGTAGGATGTGAATATCAGTAACGCTAGGTCGATGTTTACTCATCATCTCTTTATTCAGGTGTACCCTTGGTTTATTTTCTTCAAAGATAAATCCTGTGCAGGGTATCCTATGTTGCAAAGGGATGGAATAAATGGATAGATTTCGGAAATCCACCAATTTTATTTTCCCTTGTGGAACAGTTGCGTGAAAAATTAATGGGTAATTCAGTACGTTGGCTGAGTACTTTAACTGGATGGTAATAATTTCATCAAGGCCCTTAGGTCCATAAATATGAAGAGGGAGCTTTCTGTTATTGAGGCTATAAGTATTAAGTAATCCCATCAATCCCAGATAGTGGTCTCCATGAAGGTGGGAAATAAATATATGGTTGATTTTGGAGTACTTTATCTTGAATTTTCTCAGTTGTTGTTGAGTAGATTCCCCACAATCAATCAAAAAAGATTCACCATCCCAGGTAATCAATTGAGATGTTTGGTTACGGCCATGTGCAGGAATGGCTGAATTTGAACCCAGAATGGTGATATTGAAATCCAAAGGCTTTTATCAGTTATTCTTCTTCATCTTTCTCAGGGCCATTCTCTATTTCGTGGATAAAAATAGCTTCTGCTGCTGCTTCATTATCATCCACTACTTTGAAGACCTTATCCAGCATAGATATCTTCAATAATTTGACAACATGCTCCTGAAGAGAAGACAATACAAAGACACCTCCATCTTCATTAAAGGTTCTATTCCCGACCAAAAGGGCACTTAGCCCACTGGAATCGGCATACTTCACACTTCCCATATCCAATATCAGATTTTTATAGCCTTCAGCATGAACGGTAAGTAATTCAGATTTTAATTGGGGAGAGAGTGAGCTATCAAGCTTTTCTTCCATTATGGTAAAAACAACAAATTGTTCTTTTTTATCTACTGCGTATTTCATTATTTTTAGTGTGTTTACCTATCTTGAACATCAGTGAAAATTTTTTGTTCCAAATAGGTGGTTATTTTCGATACCGATTTAAAATTAGCTTAAAAATTGATGGGGCCAAAATGTTCGGTTCTTTTAAATATTTGCAAGTATAGCTTCTTCTATCCTTTCACGTGCACCTTGACTTTTTGCAGGCTGAAAATCATGCCCTGTGATGTGTTCATACAACTCTATGTATCTCTTTGATATCGATTCAATGATTTCAGGTGTCATTTCCGGAATAGTTTGTCCATCTTTTCCCTGAAATCCATTCTCTATAAGCCATTGTCGGACAAACTCTTTGGAAAGTTGCTTTTGTACAGTACCGGCTTTTTGTCGCTTTTCATAGCCTTCTAGGTAGAAGTACCTTGAAGAGTCAGGTGTATGGATCTCATCAATAAGGAGAATCTGATCTCCAAACTTCCCAAATTCATATTTGGTATCCACCAATATTAGCCCTTTGCTTTTGGCCATTTCAGTGCCTGATTGGAATAGGTCTTTGGTGTATTTTTCTAATTGGATATAATCTTTTTCACTGACAATACCTTGACTAAGGATTTTGTCCCTTGAAATATCTTCGTCATGTCCTTGGTCGGCCTTAGTCGTAGGAGTGATGATTGGTGTTGGAAGTGGATCGTTTTCTTTTAAACCATCAGGAAGATCAACACCACAAATACTTCTTTTGCCATCCCTATATTCCCTCCAAGCATGTCCAGCTAGGTAGCCTCTTATTACCATTTCCACTTTAAAAGGAACGCATCTTTTACCAATGGTGACATTAGGATCAGGGGTAGAGGTGACCCAGTTAGGCACAATATCAGCGGTGGAGGCAAGAAAGTAGGACGCGATTTGGTTAAGAACCTGCCCTTTAAAAGGGATTGGTTTTGGTAGCACTACGTCAAATGCTGATATGCGATCTGTTGCAACTACAGCAATTAATTTATCAAATATATAGACGTCTCTTACTTTTCCTTTGTAAAAGTCTAATTGTCCGGGGAATTCGAATTGTGTGCTTTTTATACCTTGGTTCATTGTGCCTTAGATTTTAAACACAAAAATAGAAAATAATCTGATGCTTGTTCTAATTTTTCAATCTTCCTGAAAATCTATCCCGAAAATTCTTAGCTGAGAACTACCTTTGTTTAGCTGGTTTCACCCTGTCCAAGTAAAGTTTGTTATTCTTTTTTTCCTGATTTGTAAGTCATTTCTCCTATGATTGCACCAGACTCGTCTTTGGTGACAAACCGGCCATTTTTTAATCCTCTGTTGTATTTCCCCTCTATGGCAATGGTTCCATTTTCATGGTAACCTAAGTAATCTCCATGCTTGATACCGTTTTTGTAATTGATTTCAGTGGCCTTCGATCCATTAGGGAAATAGGTGATAAAAGGCCCTTCAAGACTTCCTTTATTATAATTACTTTCCTCTATCAATTGTCCGGATTCAGTGAATTCCTGCTGAATTCCATCTAAGGTTCCGTCCTTGAAAGTTTGTTTTTCATGAATTTCGCCATTTTCATAATAGCTGATATGGGAGCCATTTGGTTTTCCATTTGAAAACTCAGTTCTGCTCTTAATTTTTCCGGAAGGAAAATAACTTTCTAATAAACCTTCAATAGCTCCCTCCTTAAACGAAGCAATTTGTGACAGACTCCCATTTGGATAATAAGACTTGGCTTCACCATGAGGTAAATCTTTATAGTAAGGTGTTATTTTAAGCGTGTCTTGTGTTATAGGGTGTAGGTCATAAAAATCTGACATCCTTTGTCCATTTTCATATTGGCCTACTTGAATCAATTGGCCTAAGGTATTGTAAAGTTTATAGGCCCCATGTGCCATTCCTTCTGAGGTTTCAAAATTCTCTTTTATAATGGTCTCACCTGCATCATAATAAGTGGTGTGAACTTGTGCAAATCCAGGAGTGACCGAGTAAAGCAAAAGTAGAAAGAATACAAGAGTGTAGAGTTTCATTTGGTGCCATTTTCCTTTAAAAGCCTAGCGTTTTATTGCTGATTACATTTTTTCTATGACAATAGCAGATGCACCGCCTCCACCATTGCATATTCCAGCAACTCCCAAGTTTCCATTTTCTTGATGAAGAATGGAAAGTAAAGTTGTTATGATTCTGCTACCTGAGCACCCAAGTGGATGGCCCAAAGCCACAGCTCCACCATAAACATTTAATTTTTTTTCAGGAATACTCAACAGTTCTTGATTGGCTAGAGCCACCGCTGCAAAGGCCTCATTGATTTCATAATAGTCGATGTCACTTGAATTGACTCCTGCAATTTTTAGTGCTTTTGGAATAGCCAAGGAGGGCGCTGTTGTAAACCATAATGGGTCACTGGCAGCATCAGAAAATCCACGTATTTTACCGATTATCGGTAAGTTCATTGACATGGCTGTTTTTTTATCCGCTAAAATAAGCGCTGAGGCCCCATCACTTATGTTTGATGCGTTGGCTGCAGTAACTGTTCCTTCCAGTAAAAAAACAGGTTTTAATGTTGGTATTTTTTCGAAATTGACCTTTTTGAAATCCTCATCTTCTGAAATAAGGTTCTTTTCACCCCTTCTGCCTTTGACCTGAATGGGGCATATTTCATTATCGAATAAGCCTTTTTTCCATGCTTCAGCGGCCAGTTGATAGCTTTTTATGGCATACTGATCCTGAGATTCACGACTTATCTTCATTTCTTTGGCTGTGTTTTCAGCGCAATTCCCCATAGGAAAATCGTGATAAACCTCGTGTAAGCCATCCTTTTGAAGTCCATCTACCAGGTTTCCATCTCCATATTTATAGCCAAAACGAGCCTTTGGAAGGTAATAGGGGACATTACTCATGCTTTCCATCCCTCCGGCAACTACGATTTCAGCTTGCCCACACATTATGGCTTGAGCGCCTAGCATTACTGCTTTCATGCCGGATGCACATACCTTGTTAATTGTCGTGCAGGGTGTTGAAATGCTTAGACCAGCTTTTAGTGCCGTTTGTCTGGCGGGTGCTTGTCCTAAGTTTGAGGAGAGTACGTTTCCCATCAATACCTCACTGATTAAACTAAGGTCTGTTATCCCAGATTTCTCTATGGCGGATCGAATGGCAAATCCTCCCAGTTCGGTGGCCGAGAGAGAAGAAAGTTGTCCTCCAAATCCACCGATAGGAGTTCTTGTGGCGGCTATAATATATACTTCTCTCATATTATGGGTCATTTGTTTTAATAATCAGGAAGCCCTCTTTTAGGTTGTTGAGTAGGCTTCTTTTTGTTCTGTTGAATGTACCTAAGCTCATTACTATTCATGGCATCCAGGATCTGTGCAGCTTGTTCAGGTGTAATGTTCATTTGCTCTAACCTTTGCTTCAGTTCTTCCATCGCCTTTTCCCGTTCGCTCAGATCACTTTCCATGCTATTCTGCTCCTCAGAATTTTCATTTTCTTCTGTTTTCTCCCCACGCTTTTCTTCCATTTCGTCAGACTCATCAGCACCATCCTCTGGGGTTTGTTCTTCCCCCTCACCATTTTCTTGCTTTTCGCTATCCTGCTTCTCTTGTTCCTGCTGATCTTGGTTTTGCTCTTGTTCTTGTTGCTCTTGGTCTTGCTGATCCTGATTCTCCTGGTCTTTCTTCTCTTGCTCTTCCTGGTCTTTTTTTAATTTCTCCCAAAGTGCATTGAGCTTGGCATCTTGAGGGTATTTCTCAAGACCTTCTGCCAGCAATTGGCTGGTGCCCTGTATGTCGTCATTTACGTATTGTCTTGCAGCTTTATTGAAATAATCTGCTTGAGATTGGGATTTTCCTTCATACGGCAATAACACGATTAAAGGAAGGATGATTAGAAATAGTTTATTTATTGATTTCATTGATGTCCTTTAAATGGTCTATAAATTGCTGATAAGAAGCTACTGTTTCATCGATTTCTAAAGCCCGATTCATTGTGTTAAGCGCTTCGTCAAACTGGAACCTATCCACCAAATCGTCTGCCTGAGCCTTCATCCTCTTGGCGTAGTTGGAGGGTTCTGGTTTGTCCTCCTGATCTTGGTTTTCCTCGTTTTCCTGATTTTCTTCATTGCCATCTAACCACCTGCTTAGTAGTTCATAGTTATACCGTGCTTTTTCATTGGTTGGATCCTTTAATAAGGAGGTTTTAAAAAAGGCCAGTGCCTCTTTGTATTTTTTCTCATTACCCAGCATTACTCCTTGCTGATTGGAAGCATAAGAAGATATTTGAGCTTTCTCACTACTCAAAAGGCTTTCATATGTTTTTTTTGCATCCTCTTCTTGCCCGTTACTTTGATAGCTTAAAGCCAGGTTAAACTTTATTTCAGGCTGTGTTAGCCCATGCTCATCAACTAGGGCAAGATGCTGTCTAACTGAATTTTCATAATCAGCCTCCTTAAAAGACCTTTCTGCTGTAGCGATCGCTTCATTGGTAATCGCTATATTCTTCCAGTCACTCGGTAATAATAACAAAATCCATAGTAAATATCTGGATACCATTGTGTTGGTTGTTTTTCAGTTGAATTAAAATGATAAGGTTCTGACGGGTAAAACGGCATCAATAATTGCCAAAAGGAGAGCCGCCAAAAGAAAATAGAAATATTTGTTGGAAGAGGCTTCTACAGTTCTGCTCGCCATCACAGTACCTTCTAATTTTGAGATGGTGTCAATTAAGTGAGGGATGTCGTTCTGTTCCCCACTTAATTCAAAATAGTCTCCACCTGTATCATTGGCTATTTTTCTAAGATTGTCTGAAGTAAGTCTAGAGATAGCTGGCCGATTGGTGGTTTGATCAATCACTACGCCACTACCTCTTGGGATAGTACTCCCATTGGATGTACCTACCCCCATACTGAAGACTTTTATACCTGCTGTATTCAATTCACTAAGGGTTTGCTCAAGTCCATCTCCAAAATCTTCTCCGTCACTAATCAAAACGATGGCTTTGGATTTTGGTTCTTGACTTTCATCTGTTTGAAATTTGCTTAGCGCCAATTTTAGAGGAGCAGCTATATCCGTCCCTGAATTAGGAACTAGGCCACTATTCAATCCGTCTAAATGTAGTTGAATCACATTTTGATCGAAAGTTAAAGGGCATTGTATAAATGCCTCAGATGAAAATATAATTATTCCTAAGCGGTCCGAACTGAAATTCTTCACTAAGTTTTTCAATTCAAACTTGACCCTTTGTAATCTGCTTGGATTAATGTCTTCCGCATTCATAGACCTGGAAAGGTCTATGGCGAGAAAAAGGTCTTTTCCCTCTTGCTTAATTTCTTTCATTGCATTGCCTATTGAGGGACCAGCCAAAGCGATAAGAAATAAAGAAAAGTACAGACTTCTTAAAACCATTTTCCATACCAACCGCCGCTTTTTAACGGTAATCTTCTGGTTAATTTTCCAAAATCGATATAGATAAAACCCGTACAACAAAATGAATACTATTGCCAAGGTTATTATAAAACTATTGTCAGGATATGCCCAAATCATAGGTTGAAATTAATCATTATAACTTAAAACGAAATGGATGAAGAAGAATTATTGATTTTTTCAAACCATAAAGTTAATTGCTGTTAAATATTTATTGCAAACTTAACTATTTTGTTGTGATACCGTTATGTTCGTATATCCTTTATTAATGTTTTGGGGATTTTCCACCAATAATCTTTCGATTTAAATAATGCTTGGTTTTAACTTTGTGGCTTTCAGGTATGTTTGTATTTTATTCATTTTTGTGTTTTTATCAGCGGAGCTCGATTCATTTGCTCAGAGTATAGGCCAGGTAAGTGGGCAGGTTCTAGATGGCCAGTCTGGTGAACCATTGCCTGGAGCAGCTATCTATTGGGAAAACCAGCCCACCAAAGGTACAGTTACGGATGTAAATGGATTCTTTTCTTTTCCAGTAGAGCCTCTTCCAAATAGCTTAAAAATAAGCTTTTTAGGTTATGAAGCTGTTAGAAGATCTTTTAATAAAAAAGATGAATTGGCTGAGCTGAAGTTTTTTTTAAGCCCCAATGAAATGAATCTTTCTGAGGTGGTGGTTTCCGAAAGGAGGGAGGATTATAATGTGAAAAGTACAGCTATCGGAAAGAGTGAGATTTCTGGCGATGAATTGAGGAGAATTCCAGCCTTATTTGGTGAGGTTGACTTGCTAAGAGGTATTCAACTTCTTCCAGGGGTAAACACTGCAGGGGAAGGAACTACAGGATTGTTTGTAAGAGGCGGGTCTTCAGACCAAAACTTGATTCAAATAGATGGAGCACCAATATACAACCCTTCACATTTCTTTGGGTTTTTCTCTGTTTTCAATCCTGATGCCATTAGTGATGTGGCCCTCTACAAGGGGAATATACCTGCTAATTTTGGTGGGCGAGCCTCCTCTTTAGTTGATATCTCCTTGAAAGAAGGAAATACACAGAAATTGAAAGGAGATGGAGGAATTGGAAGTATTAGTTCGAGGATTACTGTAGATGGCCCTTTGTTTTCTGATGATGCCTCCTTTCTAATTTCAGCTCGGAGAACTTATGCAGACGTTTTTTTAGGTCTCTCTTCCAATGAATCTCTCAGAGAAAATCAATTGTATTTTTATGACTTGAGCGGTAAGCTTATGTGGAGAAAAGGAGAAAAAAATAAATTCACCTTTTCCACCTATTATGGAAGCGATTTTTTGGGTTTGTCAGAACAATTTGGTTTGGGTTGGAACAACTGGATAAACTCTTTCAATTGGGATAGGCAAATCAACGACAAATTGTTTCTTGATGTAACAGCTTATTACAGTTTTTACAAATATAAAATCACTGTTTCCGACGAGGACAATGGGTTTGATTGGTCCAATTACTTTTCTGAAACCGGGGGCAAAATTGCCTTTACTTATCTACCTGAAGACGATACAGAATTGAAATTCGGAATGCATAGCCAACTGTATTATTTTGCACCTGTAGACTTACAATTTAGCAATGATGAAAACTTGCTACCCTTTGAGTCTACTACTAGAATTGGTTTTCAGAACAGTTTCTTCATTGCGGGAAAATCAGAGGTTTCAGAAAAATTGAGCGTTGAGGCTGGCCTTCGTTGGAGTGCTTACCAACAGATTGGCAATGGTACAAATTACCTATACGAAGGAGGTGAACCAACTGGAGATGCTGCAATTTCAGACACCTTAAATTATAGCTTTGGAGAAAGGATGAAGTTTTTTGATGGACTTGAACCTAGAGTAGCTTTTAGATATCTCCTTACCGACGGTTTAGCATTGAAAGGAAGTTATAACCGGAATTACCAATACATTCAGGTGGCATCAAACTCTTCAGCAGGACTCCCTATAGATAGGTGGATTCCAGCTGGTAAATATATAGAACCTATTAGAAGTGATCAGGTTTCTCTAGGACTCTTCAAAAACCTTAATGATAATAGATGGGAATTGTCTTTGGAAGGTTATTACCGTGATTTTAGAAACATAATTGATCTCAAACAGGATGCAAATGTATTGTTTAAAGACAATGTGGAAACTGAGATTCTAACTGGAGATGGTTGGGCTTATGGTTTGGAATTTATGTTGAGAAAAAACATTGGCAAAACTACTGGTTGGCTAAGTTATACCTGGTCAAGGGTGTATAGGCAAATTGAAGGAATCAACATGGATTTGCCTTATAATCCGAGGTATGACAGACCTCATGATTTGAGCTTGGTACTTACCCATCAGCTTAATGAAAGATTGTCTTTCTCAGGGACATTTGTATACACCACAGGAGTAGCTGTAACCTTTCCTGTCGGCTCGTATGTGCTGGACAATCAGCGCATACCTTTATATGATGCTTACCGTAACAATAGCCGTTTCCCAGATTATCATAGGATGGATCTATCATTAACGCTTAAGAACAAAGACAAAGGTAGATGGTGGAAGGGGAGTTGGAACTTTAGTGTTTACAATGCCTATGGAAGGAAGAATCCATTTTCCTACCAATTTTCAGTCATTAAAAACAATGACATTAATTTTGATTCCAGTGAAGGTATACCTGTAGTTTCACAAAGACCAGGAGTAGTCAAAACTTATTTATTTGGGATTTTGCCATCGGTAACCTACAATTTTACTTTTTAAGATATATGAAAAATTTTGGAATAATAATTTGCCTAATTTCACTTTTGTCCTGCCAGGAAGAAGTGCAACTTGATTTAGGGGATATCCCGAAAAAGCCTATCATTGAGGCAATATGGACTGACAATGCTTCGGATAATTTTATTAGGATTACCTATACCAGAGATTACTATGATACTTTAGACAATGAGGTGGCCAAAAATGCCTCCGTCAGTATTAAGGACAATTCTTCTGGCGAAACGGTTGACTTTAATTATGTTGAAGAATTGGGCTATTATCTACCAATAAATAATCAGGTAGCAATTACCGGACACCAATATACGATGAAGGTTTTGCTAGATGATGTAGCATATACAAGTGAGGGAATTACAAAAGAACCTCCAGTTTTAGACAGCATTACTTCAAGGTTTAGAGAAGAGAGGTTTTTTGCTGAGGAAGGCTATTACTTGACTTTATACGGTAAAATTCCTTTTGAAGATGGTAATTTCTATAGGTTACTAGTGACAAAAAATGATACGCTTTTAAATGGTACTGACGATTATTTCCTCTTTGATGATACCTTTGGCACCAATATTCTGGACAATGGATTCGAATTGAATGGGTTTGCTTTTGAGGAGAATGATAAGGTTAAGCTTCAGTTGATCAGATTGAATGAGAATGCCTATGATTACTTAGTCCAATTCGTGTCTTTGTTGTCCAATGATGGAGGCCTTTTTAGCCCTCCACCTGAAAACCCCATATCGAATATTATAGCCTCTAAGGGTGAGGGGCAAGTATTGGGGTATTTTATGACAGGTTCAATTATTTCGAAAACCATAACCATTGAAGAAAGCGAGCAATAGGTGAGCCTGAATTAGGCCATCTATTACTCGCTGAAATTCAATAGGCGGAGAAAAAAATAAGCTTATTTAGTGCCAGTTTCTGTGAGAAATGGTTGAATTTGGGCTTCGCTGTAATCCCAAAGAAGATCTCTTAGAGCTTTGGAAGAGGTCAAGGAATTGTCTTTTGCGACTTTTGATTTTTTATAGTAAGCACCATTTTTACTTGGGTCTTGTTCGTTTGTAGCTAAAAAGATACCTGTTTGAGCACCTTTTTTAGGGCTTATCATAAATGGTTTAGCGAGGAAAATTAACACTTTGAATAGTCCAAGGCTTTGATTACCGAAATTAGTATTGACCACTCCTGGGTGTAATGCATAGGCAGCTATTTTTTCATGACTGTATTTCTCCGCCAAGGCTTTTGTAAATAAAATGTTATAGAGTTTTACATTGGCATAGGCTTTAAATGAGCTGAAATTTTCTTTAAGTTCCAGATCCTGCTTATTGATCCCTGCTGCTTTGTGTGCCTCTGAACTAACGCTAATTATTTTCCCACCATTTCCACTGATAAGTAAGGGTAGGGTTAGCTGGGTCAATAGGAAATGTCCCAAATGATTTACCGAGAAGGTGAGTTCATGCCCGTCTTTAGTAATTTCCTTTTCAGGGAAAATCCCTCCCGCATTATTGATAAGTACATCAAGGTTTTTGGTCTTATCGGCAAGGGATCTCGCAGCCTTGGCAACAGAGTTTAAATCAGAAAGGTCACAATATATGATTGTGAATTTACTTGATGGAGAGGGGAGTGACTCTATCAGAGACAGGGCTTTTTTTTCACTTCTAACCAAAAGAAATATTTGTTCACATAAGGGAGCCAAGGCTTTTACTTTTTCTGCACCAATTCCAGATGTTGCTCCAGTTATTGCTATTTTCATAAAGTAGGTTGTTAGGGTTGTTGAATTTTCAATAATGCGGAATGAATGTAGGTGAAATTAAAGATATTATAACTATAATTAAAAGGAAGGAGCGTAAAATTCGAGGCGGGGAATCCCAAATCAATTGAAACTGATAAATTAATTTCTGTATTTTTGTTATTGATTTCAACTAAGATATTCAATGGTTGGTGTCTAGGTTTCTCAGTAGGAAGTTTATGAATCTGTTTTTCAGGTAGATATCTTCAGAAAGAAAAAGGATAACATCCTTAATTAAACAAGTTGTAGGTGGCAAAGAAAAAATTCATTGAAATAAAGAAGGTTATAGGTGATAAAAATCCAGGTTTATTAAAGTGGATGCCGGGCTTTCTTCTATCGTATATCCAGAGAATAGTTCACGAAACCGAGGTCAATGATGTGATGGAACGGAATGCTAACTTAAAGGAGTTGGATTTCGTGAATGCATTAATAGTTGAATTTGGGATGAAGATAGAGGTGAGGAATGCAGAAAATATTCCTTTGGAGGGCAATGTTATTTTCGCTGCGAATCATCCTTTGGGAGGTTTAGATGGCATTGTGTTGATGCATGTATTAGGTGCCTACAGGGAAGATTTAAGGTTTTTAGTGAATGATTTGTTGATGAATATCCCCAATTTCGGTAAGTTATTTGTGCCGGTCAACAAACATGGAGGGCATGGCAAAAGAGGCGTGGAGATTATAGAGGCTACCTATGCATCAGATAATGGGGTTATTATCTTTCCTGCTGGTCTTGTTTCTCGCAAACAGCCGAATGGTATTGAAGATTTAGAGTGGAAAAAAAGCTTTATAAATAAAGCAAAGAAGTATAAAAAAGATGTAGTTCCTATATATATAGAAGGGAGAAATTCATCTTTTTTTTATAATTTGGCGAACCTTAGGAAAAAGTTGGGAGTAAAGGCCAATATTGAAATGTTTTATTTGGCGGACGAAATGTTTGCCCAAAAAAACAAAAAAATTGTAGTCCATATAGGAAAACCGATTTCTTACAAGTATTTTGATGCTTCTAAGACGGATAAATATTGGGCACAAGAGGTCAAAAATATAGTTTACAATATTGTCCAAGACAAGTAGGATTTATGCAAGACATTATCAACCCGATTGAGAGGGATGCGATTAAGAATGAATTGACACCCGATCGATTTTTAAGATATGTAAACAATGGGGAAAATGAAATCTATCTGATTAATCAGCACAATGCACCAAATGTGTTGAAAGAAATCGGTAGGCTACGGGAGATTTCCTTTCGGGCAGCAGGAGGAGGCACAGGACTGTCAATAGATATAGACGAAAATGATACTTGCGAAAAGTGCTACGAGCAGTTGATCGCATGGAATCCTGAAGACGAAGAAATCATTGCAGGGTACAGATTGATCAAATGTTCGGATGCAGGCTTTACAGATAAGGGCTCTGTTAACCTATCTACAGCACACCTGTTTAATTTCTCAGATTCGTTTATTGAGGATTACCTTCCATATACCATAGAATTGGGCAGATCTTTTGTCCAACCAAAGTACCAACCAAGTGTTGACAATAGAAGAGGGATATTTTCTCTTGACAATTTGTGGGATGGATTGGGAGCAGTGGTTATGATCAATCCCGATGTCAAATATCTTTTTGGAAAGGTTACCATGTACCCACATTATAATGCGGAGGCCAGAGATTTATTGATTTATTTCATGAATCATTATTTTCCAGACAATGACCAGTTGATTTTACCTATAGTGCCTTTAGAGTATAAAACAGACCTCCAGAATTTTAAAGGAGTTTTTGATGGGCTGTCTTATAAGGAAGGGTATAAATTACTCAATTCAAGGGTGAGAACTTTAGGAGAGAACATTCCTCCTCTGATCAATACCTATATGAATTTGTCCTCAACGATGAAGACCTTTGGTACAGCAATGAATTATGAATTTGGCGCTGTAGAAGAGACTGGGATTCTTATTACTATCGCAGATATATACGAATCAAAAAAACATCGCCATCTCGAAACATTCGCAAGAGACAAGCACTATGGTGCAAAACAAAATTAAAAATTGAGAAGCATTGAACCCATTGAGAAATGAATACGAAGCCATTTGGTAAAACAGGCTTATATTTTCCATCAATTATATTTGGGAGCAGTGCATTGGGAAACCTTTTCCAAGCCTATTCAAAAGCAGATAAAAAAGCCATCCTTAAGGAAGCTTTCAATAGAACGAGCCCTAATACGGTCTTCGATACTGCAGGTAAATATGGGGCGGGTTTGGCTCTTGAGGTATTGGGAGAGTTTTTAGCGGAGGAGCGCATTCCTCGAAGTAATGTTATTATTACAAATAAACTCGGCTGGACCAGAGTGCCTCTTACTACTCCTGAACCCCTCTTTGAACCCAATATATGGAAAGGCATTCATCATGATGCGGTTCAAAAGATAAGTTATGAGGGAATTCTGGAATGTTTCGAAAAAGACAATGCCCTCTTGCAAGGGTATGTTCCACAGCTGATTTCCCTCCATGATCCTGATGAATTTTTAGCCAAGGCAAAGACTAAGGAAGAGCGAGCCTTATTATGGGAAGAGCTTATGGGTGCCATTACCGCCATGAAGGAGTTGAAAGAGGCAGGTAAGGTAAATGGTATCGGCGTGGGGGCTAAGGACTGGAAGACTATCAGAGAGATCTATTCGCGGGTGCCACTGGACTATGTGATGGTTGCCAATAGTCTTTCACTGATTCACCATCCTCCTGAATTAATGGATTTTTTAGAATTATTGAGAAAGGATAATGTAGGCATAATCATAGCAGCCATTTTTCAATCCGGATTTTTAACTGGGGAGGATTATTTTGATTATAAAAAACTTGACTCTTTGGATCCCGAAGACCAAAGGAAAATTCAGTGGAGAACTGCATTTTTTGAAGTTTGTCAAAAATACGATGTAGCACCTTTTCATGCATGCATACAATTTTCACTTATGGTACCCGGTGTGTCAAGTGTAGCCCTAAGTGTCAATAAACCCGAATTGGTAGAAAAGAATATTCTTGCCTCAGAAACATCCTTGCCTAAAGAATTTTGGAAGGAATTAAAAGATAAATCCTTAATTTCGGATTTCCCTTATTTATAAGAAACCAAATAATCTAAATCACCAATGAGCCAAACAGTAAACCCAGTAAAGACAGAATTAATTTCCAAAAAGAATTTCTGGCCATTCCTTTTACTTACCTGCCTGTTTATGTTGTGGGGAGTAGCCCACAACATGACCGATACCCTTTTGGCAGCTTTTAAAAGGATAATGAGCATGACTGATTTTCAGACATCCTGGATTCAGTTGGCATTTTATGGTTCGTATTTTTGCTTGGCTTTACCCGCAGCAATTTTCATCAGGAAATATTCCTATAAATCTGGGATTCTTCTGGGTTTAGGGCTTTTTGCCTTGGGCTCTTTGTTATTTTATCCTGCGGGGATGATGATGTCCTACGGTTTTTTCCTCCTGGCTTTATATGTATTAGCAGGAGGTCTTTCTATTTTAGAGACTGCAGCCAATCCATACATTTTAGTGATAGGTCCACCAGAAACGGCCACCCAAAGGCTTAATCTTGCCCAATCGTTCAATCCAATTGGGTCTGTTATTGGTGTGTTTTTAAGTAAAATATTTATTCTCTCTAAACTCAATACCGCTGAGGCAACAGACCGAACAAACATGGCTCCGGAGGAGCTTGCGGCTATTCAAGCTGATGAACTGGCAGGTGTAGTAAGTACTTATGTTGGTGTTGCTTTATTTCTGATAGTAGTATGGTTTGTTATTCGTGCTGTTAAAATGCCAGTCGCTTCTGAAGAGACAGAAAAAGATGGTGTGATCGGTGGTTTTAGAAGATTGTTTAAGAACAAGAATTATGTCCGTGGGGTAATGGCTCAGTTTTTTTATGTAGGCGCCCAAATAGGCGTTTGGTCATTTACAATAAGGTATGTAATGACAGAGCTTGATGTGATGGAAAGTGGTGCCTCTGATTATTATTTGATCTCTTTGGTGCTTTTTGCCGGTAGTCGTTTTCTATTTACTATACTAATGAAGTACTTTAAGCCATCTATATTATTGGCGTTTTCTTCATTATTAGCCATTCTACTTAGTTTTGTGGTAATATATGGAAGTGGGATGATTGCCGTTATAGCATTGGTGTTAATATCCGTTTGTATGTCTTTGATGTTTCCTACCATTTATGGCTTGGCAGCAGAAGGTTTGGGTAATGACACCAAACTTGGAGGGTCTGGTTTGATTATGGCCATATTGGGAGGAGCTCTCATCACAGCTATTCAGGGCCAAGTTTCTGATATCAGTGGAAGTATTCGTTTATCCTATTATGTACCTATGCTATGTTTTGTAGTGGTAATGTATTTTGGCCTTGCACACTATTTTCAAAAACCTGATAAAAAGAAAGTGGAAGTAGCTTAACTGAGCTTTCTACTTGATCTATAAAAAAAGCTTCATGCATAAACCGCATGAAGCTTTATTATTGTACACTGGTGAAATATCATCGGATAAAAAACAAGTGCTAGAAGATTAAACCCGAAATATGCAATAGACATTCTATTACGTGCTGAAATCGCTTTAAAATCAGCCACTTCGTTGCTGTTTTCAATTTCACCATAGCGGTGCTATGCTAAAATCTCCAAACAGTCTGATTTTCTTGCGATTGCAACACTTCCCGTAAACACGGGACAGGCTATTACGAATCCTATTTCATAATCCGGGTTAAATTGCTAATGCATCAGATGCTATTTAATAAAAACCGAAATAGTTTCTAGCATTTCTGTAGCAAATGTCTTCCACCATCTGTCCCAACCATTCCTCATCAGCAGGCAGTTCACCATTGGCGACATCCTGACCTATGAGGTTACATAAAATTCTTCTGAAGTACTCATGGCGTGGGAAAGAGAGAAAGCTTCTGCTGTCTGTTAGCATGCCGACAAAGCAGCTAAGGATTCCCATATTGGAAAGCGTATTGATTTGCTTTTCCATACCATCTTTTTGGTCGAGGTACCACCAGCCAGATCCGAACTGTACTTTTCCTTTGACAGATCCATCATTGAAATTCCCAACCATTGTAGCCATTACCTCATTGTCAGCAGGATTTAGGTTGTACAATATGGTTTTTGACAATTGATCCGTACTGTCGAGGTTGTTCAAGTATTTCGCAAGGGCTACACTTTGTGGGAAGTCCCCGATAGAATCAAATCCTGTATCAGGACCTAATACCCTTAGCATCCTTTCATTAGTATTTCTAAGTGCGCCAAGGTGATATTGTTGTGTCCATCCTTTTGCATGGTACATTTTAGACAATGCAGTGAGGGTTTTAAATTTAAAGAACCTTACCTCATCGGGTTGGATTTTTTGTCCCTTTTTGATAGTAGCAAATAAATCATCTATTGCGTATTTGTCACTGTCATAAAAATACAACTGCTCAAGGCCATGGTCAGATAGCCTTCCTCCATTTTCATGAAAATAAGCTACTCTATTTTCCAATGAAGCCAATAAGTCTTCGAATGTATTGATAGAAATGCCACTTACTGCTGTAAGCTGTTCCAGGTATTGCAAGTAATCAGCGGGGCTTTCTACAGCATACGCTTTGTCTGGACGGAATGCTGGAAGAAGTTTGATCGCAAGCTTGTCCGCTTTGGCTTTTTGGTGATACTCTAAGCTGTCTATAGGGTCGTCTGTGGTACAAACTACCTCTACGTTCATTTTTGAAAGCAGCCCACGAGTACTGTATTCTTTTTGTTGAAGGAGATTAGTAGTGTGCGCATAGATATCAGTTGCGGTATTTTCATTCAACAATTGATCAACACCAAAGTAGCCCTTTAATTCTAAGTGAGTCCAGTGAAACAATGGGTTTCTCATCGTTTGTGGGACGATTTTAGCCCAACTCTCGAATTTTTCCTGATCAGTGGATTCTCCTGTAATGTATTTTTCATTGACACCAAGCGTTCTCATGGCGCGCCATTTATAATGGTCACCATGAAGCCAGATTGAAGACATATTATCAAACTGACGGTCCTCGGCGATGTCTTTAGGCGAAAGGTGACAGTGGTAATCAATTATCGGCATTTTCTTTGCGTGGTCATGATATAGGCCTTTGGCAAAATCATTTTTTAAAAGAAAATCCTCAGTTAGGAAGGTGTTATTTGAAGGTTTTGCTGTGTTTTGCATTATCTATTCTTTTAATCTAATAGTAATATTAAAAATTTATTTTTGCTTATTCCAGACTTTTAGCTGATTTAGACAATCGATTGCATAAATTAAAATTGTCTCAAATCTAATGAGAATCTTGTTTTGTTGTTTATCTTAGTGTGTAAGCGGTATGTTTGTTTATTTAAAGGTTGATTGACAGTAAAAACATTCGTCATAAGTGAAAGTTCCATATTATCTATCTAGTTGTTTAAAAATCATGAACAGTAAACAAAGAAGAAGTTTCTTAAAAAAAGGAGTGGGATTGGCTACTTTGCCTTTATTGGGTTTAAGCTCTAGAAACCCACTTCCTAAAGACCCAAAGAAAAACCTTAAGCTTAGTTTAAATGCTTTTTCTTTTAATGCTTCATTGCGTGACGGAACGCTTTCACTAGAAAGGTTATTTAGATATTGTGCCGAAAATAGTATTCCAGCCATTGATCTGACAGCTTATTATATTTCTAATTATCCAGAGGTGCCTGAAGATAAGGTGCTCTATGGTATTAAAAAACAAGCGCATCACTGGGGCTTGGATATTAGTGGTTCGGGTGTCAGAAATGACTTTACCTTACAAAATACGGACCTAAGGAAAAAAGAAATAGACCTAGTAAAAAAATGGATTGTAGCCAGTTCAAAAATGGGTGCTCCAGTATTGCGGGTTTTTGCAGGAAAATCCAAGGTGGAAGGTGCAGCGTGGAAAGAGGTTGCCGATGGTGTGATTTCCGCAATGCAGGAATGCGCTTCATTCGGTGCTGAGAATGGTGTGATTGTAGCCATGCAAAACCACAATGATTTTATAAAGTCTGCTGACCAGGTGAACTATATAATGGAAAATGTAAATAAAGAATGGTTTGGATTGGTGTTGGATGTGGGGAGTTATTCCTTGAAAGATCCCTATGAGGAAATCAGTAGAAACGTACACCATGCTGTAAATTGGCAAATAAAAGAAAATGTAAACTACTTAGGGACTCAAAAACCAGTTGATTTGAAGACCTTGATGAAAATTATAAAAAGTAGTGATTACAATGGCTACCTACCGATAGAGACTTTAGGTCCAGGTGATCCTTTTGAAAAGGTGAAAAATTTCCTTAAAGATGTTAAGAAAGCCTTAGATTAGAGCGAAGGTGGGGGACTAAATAAAAAAAGGTAAGCTGTAGTGAAGCTTACCTTTTTTACTTTATAAAATTCTTTTATTTTAATTCCTTGATTTTGATGTTCTTGTAATGAACTTCATCACCATGGTCTTGTAGGAGGATATGGCCTTTTTCTGCTTCTCCAAAATTATCCCACTTCGCATATTTACTTTCAGCTACCAATGCTCTGAATTCATCAGATCCTCTGGTGTATTCTACCACCTTTAGACCATTGATGTAATGTTCAACTTTGTTGTCTGGATAGACAATAAGCCTTCCTTTGTTCCATTCCCCAACTGGTCGAACGAAACGGTCTTGCTTATCAGCTTTAATTAAGTCATATAGAGAAGAAAGTGTTCTGTTTCCATCTTTTCCTTTCTTAGCATCAGGGTGTCTTTCATCATCTAAAATTTGGTATTCTAATCCAATAGCTGAGCCAGTGTTGTTTTCATTAAGGGTTACAAAGTACTTAACACCACTGTTAGCTCCTTCTGTGATTTTGAAGTCAAAGGCCAGGTCAAAAGCACTGTATTGGTCCATAGTGACAATATCTCCTGCATTAGCTGATTCCCTGCCGTCTGTAGCCTCTATTGTTAATACACCGTCATTAATGGTCCAGCCTCCTTCAGGGAAAGATTCTCCTTTGGCACTTCTCCAACCTTCGCTGGTTTTTCCGTCAAAAAGAAGTTTCCATCCATTACCTTCTTCATAAGAAGTTAATTTATTGTCGATGGTACTTACTACAAATACTTCTTTTTCAAAAGGCGTAGGAGTAAGGTTTTCTGTCTTAATTCGGATATTTCTGAAGTAAGTTTTCTTACCAGCATTTTCTGGGTGTTTACCTATTCCGTGAACCTGCAAAGCAATAAAGCCTGTAGCGTCCATGTCATCTACTAAATAAGCTACTTCTTGACCATTTACCCACGTTTTTAGGTTATTACCAATAAATTCAATTCTATATGTATTGAATTCTCCTAGTTTGAAAGCACTTCTTGCATCAGGGTTATAAGTTAGTGGATAAAGCCATCCTCGTCTGGCTTCGTCATAAATACCACCAGACCATGCTCTTTCTTTGGGGTCACATTCTACTTGGTAACCAAATACTCTTCCTGCGCCATCATTGGCATCAGGATTATGTTGCCCTCTGGCCATTACGCCTGAGTTACTTGATTCATCGTCTACTCTAATGTCTAGTTCTAAGATGAAATCACCATAGGTCTTGTCCGTAGCAAGAAAAGAATTGGGGGTGTTGGGAACTGATGTACCGACGATCACACCGTCAACTACTTCGAATTCTGCAACGCCATCCAATTGATGCCAACCGTTTAAGGTTTTTCCATCAAATAGGTTAATCCATCCGTCTTCTGTTTCTGCTGTTGGTTTTCCGCAAGAAGCTAGAATGAAAAAAGCCAAAGCAAAAAGACTTAAAATTTGTTTGTTCATGTTATGGGTTTTTTTTGTATAAATTTCAATCAATAATTGTAAATTATATAAGGAGCGTAAAGATAAGCAATATCTCATAAAAATATAATTTATAGGCAATCGATTGCAATCTGTAAATAGAAAGGTATAAATGCTTTTTGCCAAAGGGTATTCATGTTTTATGCCCTTTGATGTAATGAAGTGTTTTACGGACCTAGGCTGGAAGGAGTGTAGATGCTTTGAAATGGCTCTATCTTTTAACCTTCTACATTAAAGTGTAAAGCTATTAGGTAGAGAGGAGATTTTTTATGAGGTACTTTTGAATAAGTCAAGGATGGTTGCTTTCAAAATTGTTTCAGCTTAAGTTTTTAACCCGAAATATGCAATAGACATTCTATTACGTGCTGAAATCGCTTTAAAATCAGCCACTTCGTTGCTGTTTTCAATTTCACCATAGCGGTACTATGCTAAAATATCCAAACAGCCTGATTGTCTTTCGATTACAACACTTCCCGTATACACGGGACAGGCTTCACCCCTGACATTGTCAGGGCGGAGAAATTCTATTACATAATCCGGGTTTAACAATCATGATTTGCTAAATAGAACATTCCCCAACAAAAACTGACCACCATTAAAAGGAATCGGTTTTTTGTCAGGGAATGGATTGATTATTACTAGTAACAGTTACTTATTTAGCCTTTTCTTGAGGCAAAGTTGGAGAATGAAATTTTCACAAAAAGTGCCTGAAAATATAATCTTATCTTTTATTCAAACTTCACACTTAAGATTGGTATATCAGTTTTGTAGAGGAGGGTGTCAGTAACGCCTATCTGGTAGGCTGAATTTGACTTTCGTAAGTTAGATGCAATGGCTATAATGCCAGCCTTTTCTTTTTCTGCGAAAGCGATAATGCCTTTCTCTACTTCTTCGTGATTATAAATATGACGATGAATCAATAGTTCTTCCTGCCCATAAGCATACTCAGCCATACGGGCTTCGGTTGTACCTGTGTCAATGAATTTTTCCGGGGTATTAATAAATAAAAAATGAACTACTGTCCGGATGTTTTTAATAAAGGGTTTTAACCTGACAAATGCTGGTTTGCTGACTTCATTAAACAAGGAGGCAAAAACCAGTTTTTTCATTGCTCGGCCATCCACGATTTTTTGAACAGCCAATACAGGGCATGGAGCATTCCTGAGGACTTTCTGGGTAGTAGACCCAATAAATTTCCCAGGTTCTCGATTTTTACCGTATGCACCGATGACAATTAAATCAGCCTTCTGTTTGTGCGCAAGGTCTACGAGAACCTGGGAAGGGACACCTACCTCCACCAGTGCTTCTACTGGTGTGTTTTTAATTTTATGTGTTGCGACAAAGGTTTTTAATTTATCCTTTGCTTCTGCTTCAAGATCTAAGATCTCCTGGTTTTTTATTTTTTCAGATGTCGACAAATTGTTCCAATCTAGATCAGATTGGATGACATTTAGACAAGTGATAGTCGCATCGCCTTTACTTGCAACCTTCGCGGCACTATAAAATGCATTTTCTGAATAGGGCGAAAAATCAATTGGGACAATGATTCTTTTCATGACCAGTATATTCTAAATTTCTAAAACCTTGATAATAGCGCCAAATCACAAATAATGAATTTTTAATTTGGCAATTACTCAAAATAAACAAAATTTAAATTAACAATACATGATAAAAATCATCTTAGCTCATGATATTTTTCTTTCAGAAGACATTCATTGAAGAAGTATTATAATTTACCCACTTTAATGTTTTTGAACTCAATGCTCATTTCATTACTTGGGTGTAACTGTAGGCCTATTGGACCTTTCTCAGGCATGTTTTCTGACTGGTAAGTAACTACTTCTTGACCGTTTAGCCATACAGTATAGGCTTGTCCCTCCACTTTAATTTTCATGGTATTCCAATCCTTTTGTTTAAGTAGGTCTTTAACTCCTTTTGCTTCTTTAGGGTATGATTTTCCAGGGATATAAGGTGAACCGGTCATGTCTCTTTTTAATGATCCGGAAATTCCAATTTGTATTTGGTCCTTGTCTGTTCTCAAAAATACACCAGAATCTACTGTACCTTTACCCATTAGGAAATCCAGCTCTAAAATAAAATCACCGTATTCCTTTTCAGTCCAAAGGGTAGAACCTGTTTTTGTAGGGTCATTTTCTGTATAGATATTTCCGTCTCTGACTTCCCACCAGATGTTGTCTTCAGGGTTTACAGTCCATCCTTTCAAGTTTTTCCCATTAAAGATCGACTTCATTTTGACTTTTTGTGCAAAGCCCTGATTGGTGATCAAAATAATCATTAAAAGACTAGGGAGTAGGTATTTCATTTTCATTGTGGTATTATTTAGGTTTTATTAGATTTTGTTTTGTTTTTCTCTCGGCC
This sequence comes from Cyclobacterium amurskyense, assembly GCF_001050135.1. Lineage (GTDB taxonomy): Bacteria > Bacteroidota > Bacteroidia > Cytophagales > Cyclobacteriaceae > Cyclobacterium > Cyclobacterium amurskyense. Next base: position 3,154,608 of record NZ_CP012040.1, read on the forward strand.
TTCAATCTTTTAAAGGAGAGTATTTCAAATTCAGGTAGACAATAATAATAAAAATTACTTAGAAATATTGGCCCTTCAAAAAAGTTGATGGGTTTAAAGGAGGTTGGCTAATTCTTATTTAAACCCGAAATATGCAATAGACAATCTATTACGTGCTGAAATCGCTTCAAAATCAGCCACTTCGTTGCTGTTTTCAATTTCACCATAGCGGTACTATGCTAAAATCTCCAAACAGACTGGTTTTCTTGCGATTGCAACACTTCCCGTAAACACGGGACAGGCTATTACGAATCCTATTATAATCCGGGTTAAATCAAATTATGACCTTTACTTTAATATATTCTTTATTTTAGATCAAGTTATGAGGTTGGTGAAGAGCTTTAAATTATGACCTGGGATTTTAAACCTTATTACCAATTAACATTTTCTGACTCTGTAAACACTTAATAGATTTCTATGGTGAATTCCTAATTCAATAGACTGCTTTTTGCGGCATTTCACCAAGGCATAATTGATTGTCGAGGGGTGTTATAAGGATTTAAAAAGTTTGGTACAAACCCATTCGTTTAATGGAGAGTGCCAATGTGTTTATTAAGGGGTGTAATCTAATATAAACCCTTCATAAAACATGGGTTTATATTAGATTTTATGGATGGATCTAAATTAAAAAATGCTGGCCTTTTGTCTGTATTATTTGTCTTTTAAATAGGCTGCAACGGCAGCACCTATAATTCCTGCTTCATTTTTGTTTTCTGCGACCATTACTGGGACATCTACAGTAATCTCATTTTCAAATTTGTCCATTTTTTTACTGGCACCTCCACCTAAAATAAATAGATCAGGTGAGATGATTCTTACAGTGTGTTTTAAGAATTTATTGAAGCGTTTTCCCCATTCACTGTAGGTAAGGTTGTCCTTTTTACGAGCAGAATCAGCTGCGAAATATTCTATAATTTCCCCGTTTTTATAATAGATTCTTCCCAACTCAAAGTTTGGGATAAGGATACCATTATAAAAAACACCTGTTCCTAAGCCGGTACCTATTGTTACGGTAACCACCAAACCTTTTTTGTTTTTGCCGGCGCCAAATGTCATTTCTGCCAAACCAGCAGCATCTGCATCATTAATAACCGTAACAGGCAAGCCAGTTTTTTCTGAAAGCAATTGATCAACCTGCACACCAACCCAGCTTTTGTGAATGTTGCTCTTGGTCATGCATTTGCCATTATTAACTACAGTTGGAAAGCCACAACCAATAGGCCCTTTCCAGTTAAAATGATCAACTAATTCCTTCACGGTATTAGCTACACTTTCGGGTTTGGTAGGTAAAGGGGTTGGGATCCTGAATCTCTCGGCGGTTAACTGTCCTGTTTCTATATTAACTGGAGCACCTTTAATGCCAGAGCCTCCTATATCCAATCCTAAAATTTCCATTAAAACAATTTTTGTCGCTTTGTAAAATAACCCTTTTCAACTTTGATGATTAAAGTTAGGTAAAATTATACTGATTACATTCTTTTACATATTGAAAAATTCAAAAGAAAAGCGATTCTATTTTATAGGTGATTTCGCTACTCTCTTTTTATTGATTGCGGAAATATTAAATAGGCTATAAAAAATAAAACTTTTAAAAGAATTGCTACGAGGGGATTCCCTAATAGAGGAATTGGTTATGAGTGCATGATGGTTTGTAAGCTCAGTTTAACCCGAAATATGCAATAGACAATCTATTACGTGTTGAAATCGCTTCAAAATCAGCCACTTCGTTGCTGTTTTCAATTTCACCATAGCGGTGTTATGCTAAAATCTCCAAACAGCCTGATTTTCTTGCGATTGCAACACTTCCCATAAACACGGGACAGGCTTCACCCCTGAAATTGTCAGGGCGGAGAAATTCTATTACATAATCCGGGTTAATAACAATTTGGCAACAAGACCTTCTAGGTTGTTTTAGTGAAAAGGGAGGTGGCGCCTGTTGGCTTAACGCTTTGTAATGAGTAAAGATAATAAGGTAAGGCCAATTGATTTTCGAAACATAAAAAGGGGAGTAAATCAATTACTCCCCCAGATTCAATATTTATTTATTTTCGATCTTACCATCAGCATGGATGGCAAACCTACCTTTGGATTTGTCATGTACATGTTCATGGCTTCCCCAAGGCCAGCCACCAAATTGGGTCCTTTGAAATTCACCAACTGCTTCCTGGATTTCCTGATTGCTATTCATGACAAATGGGCCATGCTGAACCACTTTTTCATTAATGGGTTTCCCTTGCAAATAAAGAAAGTGAGCCTCTTTGTTTCCATTTTTTATTCGATACGATGACTGATCTCCCAGTACTATCGCTTTATTTTCAGCCACAATTTGTTCATCTATTTCTATTTGTTCTCCTGAGTAGAAAAACAATGACCTGTCTACATTAGATGGTACCTCAGGTAATGTAAATGTGGAACCCGGATTTGCCTTGATTAACCATATGCCTACTTCACTGTCCGGGTCTGCTGCATAAGAATCCGGCGCTGGAGCCAATGACTTCACTTTCTCAAATTCCCCAGCAATGATTTTGAATGTCGTTTCCAGTCCATTATTGTCTTTGATTGTTACAATGGGGATTTGTTCATTCCACATCATCTTAAAATGGGCCGCAACATTTTTCTTGGCCCTTGGAAGGTTAAGCCATATTTGGAAGAATAGCATTTCATTTTTTTCAGTTTCATTGAGTAATGGAAACATCTCTGAATGCATTACCCCTCCTCCGGCAGTCATCCATTGAGTGTCTCCGTTCCCAAATCTTCCAGCTGCTCCAAGTGAATCAGAATGGTCCACCAAGCCCTTTTCTACAATAGACACTGTCTCAAAACCTTTGTGAGGATGGGCTGGAAAACCAGGTACCTTACTTCCGTGGTACATATTCCACCCATCTTTACCAGAAAAGTCCTGACCAATGTTCCTTCCGGAAAGATTTGCCTTAGGTGCCATTTCTTGATTTCCTTCAGGGAAAACATCGTTGTGAAAAGCACAGAATAAAAACGGATCCTGTGTTGGCCATTGCGCCCCTAAAGGTTGAATTGATTTTATAGCAGATTTCATAACATATATAAATTATGTGTATATACATGTAATAAGTCTTTTCACTATAAATAAGTTCAATTTTAATCCCTAATTTGAAATTAAGAGATTGAAATTGAGTGCAATTAGTTTATGCCGCTACAATTATTAAATTGAATATGGGGGGAATCCACCAAGAATAGCAAATCGCTAAAAAGGTACCGTCATTTAAGGCAAATCACCTAGGTGAGTTTAAATAATAGGGAATAAAAAAAGATGCTTGGTTCAATGGTGACAAGAAGTTAATAGATGGACTTAAACGGGTTTAAGTATCTTCTTATAACGATCTGGCCAATTAATGGATGGTCATTTAATCGGTTAAAACCTTCATTTCCATCTAAATTATCAGAAAAAGTAAGCATCAATGTACCTTCAAAAGCAATATCTGTATATAAGTCAAACCTATAACTTAAGCCTCCTTTAAAAGGGATGTATCCGGTTACCTGGGCTTCCCTATGCTCACTGAATCCACTGAAATGTTTCTTAACAGTTTGGTTGGCATTGAAAAGTAAGCCCAAGCCTGCTCCACCATAGACATTGATTTTTTTCCTAGAAGTGTGGTTGTTCGATCCGAATAGATAAAAGCTCGGGATCACATCAAGATACAACAAATTGTTTTTGCTTGTTATTGCCTGATCCATCCCGCTCCATATTTCTATAACTACCGGGCTGTAGTAATCTATTTTTTGGCTTTTGTATCTCTGGTATCCGAGATTGGCACGAATATCAAAGTTTTTGTGAATTTTTCTACCGTAGGTGAAAGACAAGCCTGGACGCAATAAGAGGTCAAGGTTTCTGATTCCACCAGCATTGTCTGCGTAAATGGTACCCAAACCAATACCCCCTTGCAAGAAGTTGTTTCTTGGGACTTTTTCTTTATAAAAGTTCTGTCCATTACTGGAGCCTAAACTTAGCCCTGAAACTAATACAAGTGCTAAAAAGGACTTAATAAGGTAACTATTCATACTAAATGAAAAATAGATTGATAAGGTGATATTCATGCGATAATTAAAAAAAGATCGCAAAATAATATAATCGCGTTATCCTTTGAACGCTCAAAAGTACCAATTCTTGCATATATCTTAAGCATAAGTTGAAAATAAAATTTATAATCTATTGAAATATGTTCTCAATGTTTATTAACTTAGTGAGTTAAATATTTGTTTAGAATACAGGATAAAATTGTTTGAAACTAATTTTTTGTGTTTTCACACCAAAAACCATTTTTATTTGCGTGTGATTTTGAATAATAAATAGCAATAAAAATAACAGTATTTATGAAAGGAATTATTTTAGCTGGAGGTTCTGGCACGCGACTGTATCCATTAACCATTGCAGTAAGTAAGCAATTGATGCCTGTTTATGACAAACCAATGATTTATTATCCATTGTCAGTATTGATGATGGCAGGAATCAATGAGATTATGATTATCACAACACCTGAGGACAATGAGGCCTTTAAAAAGTTGCTAGGGGACGGAAGTCAAATAGGTTGTAAATTCACCTTTGCCATTCAACCAAAACCAGAAGGTTTGGCCCAAGCTTTTATTATTGGAGAAGAGTTTATAGGTAAGGATAAAGTAGCCCTTATTTTAGGTGACAATATTTTTTACGGAACAGGCTTACAAAAAACCTTAAAAAATCATACCGACCCTGATGGAGGTGTTGTTTTTGCCTATCATGTCAATGATCCACAAAGATATGGAGTGGTTCAGTTTGACGATAACAATAAAGTTTTGAGTATAGAAGAAAAGCCAGCTACTCCAAAATCGAATTTTGCTGTTCCTGGGTTGTATTTTTATGACAATGAGGTCGTTGAAATAGCCAAAAACATAAAGCCCAGCAGTAGGGGAGAGCTAGAGATTACAGATATTAATGTAGCCTATTTGGAAAGAGAAAAACTTAAAGTAGGCATACTGAACAGGGGGACAGCATGGTTGGATACAGGAACCCATCAATCTTTACTACAGGCGGCTCAATTCGTTGAAGTGATTGAAGAGCGGCAAGGATTGAAAATAGGATGCATTGAAGAAATTGCCTATAGGAATGGATTTATTGATGCAGAGATGCTTGAAGATGCGGCTATAAAGTTAGGTAAAAGCGGCTACGGTGTTTATTTGAGGGGATTGCTTAATAAAAACCAATAAAACTTCGCTAAAGAATTTCAGTAGACTAAGGCGTGTTCTGGGTCTAAATGCAAATATCAGTATTTGAATAACATAATAATTGATAAAAAAATCACCTCCAAGTTTGGAGGTGATTTTTTTTTGCTTACTTTTGTATTGAGTAAAATGATTTTTAATGTAACATAAATGTATTTCGATGTTGGACATTGTGATAATAGATGATGATAAGGTGAGTACTTTCGTTACAGAACAATACATTCGAAAATGTGTAACTGCACCTTACAGAATTCATAAATTCTCATCAGCAGTTGGTGTCTCCCATCAAGTCGCGAAAATAAATCCAAAATATTTGTTCTTGGATTTAGTTATGCCACAAATGACTGGTTGGGATTTTTTAGACGAAATAAAAGGAACAGATCTCACTTCAGAAGTATATATATTAAGTGGATCATTGGATAAATCTGATGTTGAAAAGGCCAATAATAATTCACTGGTAAAGAAATTTCTTCCTAAACTTTCAGTTAAGGAATGTATTCCTGAAATATTCAGGAATTAAGATTTTTTGTAGGGTTTAAGATTAATTATAATCGCAAGCACATAGGCTCTGAACTTTGTTCAGGGCCTATGTTTTTTGTTTTTAAAATTGCTTTGCAATGCATAAGGACCCATTTTTTGAAGACTTTTAGCATCCATATTTTTCTCATAATAGGTGAGGGCTGTATGCGTATCTAAAAATATATGATCTTCACCTATTGTTTCAATGAGTTGCCATTTTACAAGCACATCTCTGACAGGGCCTTTTGCGCCAATAATATACAGGTCAATGTCATTGTTTCTCCAATCTTTAATCCAGGTTTGTAAGGTCAGCGCACCCGTACTGTCAAGGCTAGTAACACTTTCCATGTTTAAGAAAATCATTTTTATCGCGTTTGATCTTTCTGCTCTCCATTGGTTAATTTTCTCATTGATAAAGTCCACATTGGCAAAATAGATTGGGCCATCAATCCTTACAATAATTAGGTCTTGATTTATTTCCAAATCATTGAACCTCTGAATATTCCTGAAGTTATTGGTGCCGGGGACTCTGCCTAATTGAGCCATGTGAGGTCTTGAAGCCTTATAAATCACCAACATTAATGAAAGAATCATTCCAGAAAGAATCCCCAGGACAATGCCCATCGTTAAAGTTACCAGGAAAGTGGCAGTGAACATGTAAAAGTCCTTTCTGTCTTTATGCCAAAGCTCTATAGGGCTTTTCCAATCCACTATGCCAGAAACAGCAGCGATGATAACGGCAGCCAAAATGGCGTAGGGCAGATAGAAAAAATAGCTGGTAAAAAACACCAAAGTCATCACAATTATTCCTGCACTGATAATAGAAGCCAGTGGTGTTTTTGCTCCGGATTGGTCATTTACTGCTGACCTTGAAAGTCCTCCAGTAACAGGGAAACCTCTTACCATTGAAGAACTAATATTTGCCATTCCTAAAGCAATAAGTTCTTGGTTTGCATTGATCAGATAGTTTTTATGCCTTGCATTTATGGTTTTGGCAATTGAAAAACTCTCGGCAAAACCAACCAGAGAAATGGTGATGGCAATAGGGAATAAATTTGTCAAGGTAGTCAATTCAAAAGTTGGTAATGATAAGCCAGGCAAACCTTTGGGTACTTCTCCCAATACCATCACACCTTCATCCGTAAGTCCTAAAAATCTTACCAAAACAATACCTAGGATAACGGCAACTAAAGATCCAGGAATAGCGGGATGTATTTTCTTTGCAAATTTGATGATTAAAATTCCAGCTAAGCCTATACACATTGTAAGTAAATGAGTTTGGCCAATGGTTGAAGCCAAACCGATAAAAATATTTTGGATGTGATTGCTACTAGGAAAGTTCAGTTTTAATAAATGTTTTAATTGACCAAAGCCAATTATAAGGGCAGCAGCAGAAGTGAAGCCTTTTATTACGGGTTGGGAAAGAAAGTTAACCACAAATCCTAGCCTGAAGAGGCCCATTAAAAATTGAATTATTCCCACCATAAAGGCCAGTGTGATGGTATAATAAAAATAAGCTGAGTAGTTTTCTGGACTTAGACTACTGATTCCTGCACCCACAAGTAAAGAAATCATTGCGCCCGGTCCTACAGCCAATTGCCTAGAACTGCCCAAAATAGCATAAACAAGCAATGGGAGCGTTACAGCGTATAATCCATGAATGGGGTTTAGCCCGGCGAGCATGGCGTAAGCCATCCCTTGGGGAACAAGCATAATGGCAACAATAAGCCCAGCAGATGTATCCCCTAATAAATTTGACCTTTTATAATTTGGGAGCCATTGTAATATTGCAAAGTGTTTTTTTAAGTGCATACTCCTCTGAAAATTCTTGTCAATATTGAAAATCTAACTACAAATAGGAATTGATGTCCTATTTGTAGTTTAATGATGCCCATATCAACTATTGTTGCTGAAACAACAGTACAAAAAGTACTTGTTTTCCTCTTTTCTTTGTATCATGAGATTAATATTTTCCAAATTACGCTCTTTTTTTAAAGTGATTTAGTAATTTTTGTCACCTTTTTAATTGATTCAACCAACCATTAAAACAATTTCTTTTTTTAAATATTTACCTAAAGTATTGGAATACCTCTGGGCTTCCCAGATTTCAAGATCCATGTTTTCTTCACCAAAAACTTTTATTAGCAACTGGTTTTCATTCTCTTGACAGTAAATGTTTTGTACCCATTGGTTTTTTGTTTTGTCTAAGCCTATGGCAACCCTTAAGATACCAGCCAAAAGATTGAGTCTCTTTTTTTGATATTTTTCCAGTTTTCTATATTTCTTATGGTTTTTGTTAGGGCCTTTTTTTCTATGGTACCTAGCCAAGTGACCTAATAGTAGTACCTCGTCATTGGTGAATCCCCTCAGCTGACTGTTATTGATTAAGTATCTCGAATGTTTGTGATAGTCCTGAAAGGCTACAAATAAACCAATGTCATAGATTAAGGAAGCATAGCTGACCAGTTCTCTTTCATAATTATCAGCTCCATGAAGATGCTTAAGTTGGTCGAACAATTGTAAAGCAATGCCCAATACATGCTTTTTTTCCGTTAAGTCAGTGTCATATTTTATGGCAAGGCGTAAACAGCTTTTCTCCTTAAGGTTTTTCCCCTGACTTATTTCTTCAATTTGTAATCCATGCTTTTCTATGTGATTGATAATCATTCCATCCCTTAATGAAGCATCTGAAATGGTTAGTGCGGAAGCATTAACTTGAGTTAATATTTCAACGAGTAGGAGTGCGCCAAGGTGTATGGCATCCGCCCTGTTGCTACTTATTCCGGGGATTTCTCCACGTTCTTTGGGACTAGCGTCTAACAAGCGGTCTCGTAGCTTTACAAGGCTCTTAAGTTGAACTGTCTCTGCGTTGACTATTTCAGGGGCAGGGTTGTCGGCCTTTACCAAACAGGCTTCTGCTAAAGCACGAATAGTTCCAGAAGTCCCAATTACCCTGTCAAAGCCAGTTTGATTAATTTTAGCTAATACAGAACTAGCGGCCTGTTTAATGTGAGCTTTGAGTTCTTCTTGCGCTTTATCGTCAATTTTAGTTTGATCTCCTATATAGTCCAGCAAGCGCAAAACGCCCAGTTTCATAGAGTTGCCATAAAATATTTGGTTTTGATCACCGATGACTGCTTCAGTGCTACCACCACCAATGTCTATGACGAGTATTTTTTCTTTCTTTAAGGCAATAGCTTCTCTTACAGCAAGAAAAATCAATTTGGCTTCCTCCTTACCAGAGATTAATTGGGGTGAAATTCCTGCTTCATGAATTAATCTGTCCAAAAATTCCCGGCCATTTTTAGCTTCTCTCGTAGCACTGGTAGCAGATACGATTATGTCATCCACTCCATATTGATCAGCTAATTGTACGTATCTCTGGACCGTAGCAACACCCAGATCCATGGCTTCTTTACTGAGTTCTTTATTGGAAAAAACTCCGACACCAAGCTTCACCATGCTTTTTTCCTGCATAAGGATGTCAAAATGGGTTCTAGATTGAACCTTGACAATGATCATGTGGATACTATTTGTGCCAATATCGATTGCAGCAATATTCATAGGTAGCTTTTATTTTAGGTAAGACTTGTTCATAAAGGCAATGTGGCTAATGGAAATTCCTTGAGGACATTCTATCTCACAAGCTCCTGTATTTGAGCAGGCACCAAAACCCAATTCATCCATTTTATTGACCATGTCATTTGTTCTTTTTTTATGTTCTAATTCACCTTGCGGGAGCTGTGCCAAATGACTGATTTTAGCTGCAGTGAAAAGAGATGCGCTGGCATTTTTACATGAAGCTACGCATGCCCCACAACCAATGCATGAGGCAGCATCAAATGCAGCTTCTACGGTGTCACTACTGATCAATGTTTGGTTGGCTTCCGGAGCTTGGCCGGTATTTACGCTAATATATCCTCCGGAAATTATGATTTCATCCAATGCACTTCTATCCACTTTTAGGTCCTTTTTAATGGGGAAGGGGCCAGCCCTAAAAGGTTCTATATAGATGGTTTCACCATCTTGAAAAGAACGCATATGTAGCTGGCAAGTGCTGGTATGACCTCTTGGACCATGCGCCCTACCATTGATAAATAATCCACATTGTCCACATATGCCTTCCCTACAATCAGAATCAAATGAAATAGGGCTTTGTCCGCTAAGGGTTAAGTTTTCATTGAGCTGGTCCAACATCTCTAAAAAGGACATGTCGGGAGAAATGTCTTTAACGGCATAAGCCATCATTTTACCCTTCACTGAACCCTGTTCTTGTCTCCATATTTTAAGTTTGAAATCCATTATTTATAGCTCCTTTCAGTAGGTTTTGTAAATTCAAAGTTTAGCATTTCTTTAATCAAGAGTGGGACATTGTCTGATTTTTTCCAGCAGGATATGAATTTAAATTCCTCGTCGTTTCGAATAGCTTCTCCGTCATTGGTTTGGAATTCCGTTCTGAAATGTGCGCCACAAGACTCCTCCCTGCTGAGGGCATCGATGCACATAAGTTCACCTATTTCAAGGTAGTCCACTACTCGTCCTGCTTTTTCTAGTTCTTCGTTTATACCATTGATTTTTGAAGGGATCTTAAGGTCATTATAGAATGAAGCTTTTAAATTTCTGATCGCCTCAATTGCAATAATTAAACCTTTTTCATTTCGACTTAACCCACATTTGTCATACAGGATTTTCCCTAGTTCCCGGTGAAAGTAATCCACTGTTTTACTGCCATTTATTTTGCCTAATTCCTCCAACTGCTTGGTGACCTGTTGCTCACATTCTATGAAAGCTGGATCTTCTTTGTTTATAGCTTCGGGGTTTCCAGATTGGGCTAGGTAATGAGGGAGGGTTTGAGGTAGGATATAGTAACCGTCTACGCAGGCTTGAAGTAGAGAATTGGCGCCTAGGCGGTTGGCTCCATGGTCTGAGAAATTGGCTTCACCTATGGCGAAAAGCCCAGGGATATTGGTACTAAGTTCGTAATCTACCCAAAGGCCTCCCATGGAAAAATGAGCAGCTGGAGAAATCTTCATTGGTTCATTATAGGCATTAATACCAGTGATCTTCTGATACATATCAAATAGATTACCGTACTTTTTGGCAATAGTTGCTTTCCCTTGATTGGCCAAGGCATCTTTAAAATCTAAGTAAACTGCGTTTTTCAAAGGTCCTACTCCATGGCCTGCGTCTATCCTCTCTTTTGCTGCACGGGAAGCGATGTCTCTAGGTGCTAAGTTGCCATAGGAAGGGTATTTCTTTTCTAGGTAATAATCTCTTTCCTCTTCAGGGATATCTTCAGGTTTTCGATTGTCATTTCTTGTCAATGGAACCCATATCCTGCCATCGTTGCGTAGGGATTCTGACATAAGGGTAAGCTTAGATTGATAGGCACCTGATTGGGGAAGGCAGGTAGGGTGAATTTGCGTCCAGCTGGGACATGCCATCCAGGCTCCTTTTTTATGTGCTCTCCATATTGCCGAACCATTGCAACCCATGGCGAGGGTAGATAAATAATAAATTTTACCGAATCCACCTGTGGCTAAAACCACAGCATTGGCCGTGTGTCTAGTGATTTTTCCGGTGTCAAGATTTCTGGCTATGATACCTTTTGCTACTCCATTTATTAATACCAGGTCCAACATTTCATGTCTGGTATAGGTGGTTATTTTTTTTGCCTTTACCTGACGCATCAACGCCTGGTAAGTACCTAAAAGCAATTGCTGTCCAGTTTGCCCCCTGGCATAAAAGGTTCGGCTTACCTGGACTCCTCCAAAAGAGCGATTGCTTAAATACCCACTGTATTCCCTAGCAAAAGGAACCCCTTGTGCCACAGCCTGATCGATTAAACTTGCAGAGCATTCAGCTAGCCTAAATACATTTGCCTCTCGTGCCCTAAAATCCCCTCCTTTGAGCGTGTCATAAAACATCCGATGTACACTGTCACCATCGTTTTTGTAGTTCTTCATTGCATTCACTCCACCTTGGGCGGCAACTGAATGGGCTCTTCTGGGAGAGTCTTGAAAACAAAACACGGAAACATTATAACCTAATTCAGCAAGAGAAGCTGCTGCAGAAGCTCCGGACAGTCCAGTGCCGACAATAATGACATGGTATTTATTCCGGTTATTAGGGCTGATAAGTTTTGCTTGGTTTTTAAAATTAGACCATTTGTCCCTCAGGTCACCTTGAGGGATTTTTGATTTGGGAATTTGTTTACTATCAGTACTGAAATACATGCTTGAAAAATTAGATTTCTACTTCTACTAGTTAATAATAACAATTTTATACTTTGTTCTGATGAATTTTGTCCTTTAATAATGATATTAAATTCAAAGTGTGACATAAGTCACGATTTTAAATAATATAACAAGGTATTCTTGTATAGAAAAACCTGGTATATGACTTGAGTTTCTTTTGGAACAAACCAATTTGAAAAAAATAAGGTTATAAAACTGTCTGCTAAATTTGGGCCCTTGGCTTTTTGTCCAGGGTAATGCAAAAGGATTTCCCGAATCAATACAGCAAGTGATCTTACCACATAATTTATTGTCTTTTACCTAATCGGGTTTAACCAAGAGAATGCAAAGAGCTTTGTGAATCAGACAGGGAGTGTTTTTATCAGCTTATAGATAGGTTTTGCCTGTTTCAGGTTAAACGATGCGGTAAAGTTTTGAAACTTAGTAAATGGAGAAGTATATAAAATTAATTGGAGATGCCTACTATGGTTATTTTAATTACCTAGTCAATGAGATCATGTACCCATCCTGGAGCAATTATTTCTGGTGGTTGGTAGGACTTTCATTGGTGGTGTGGTTACTGGAATTGTTGTTTCCCTGGAGAAAAGAGCAAGCAGCCTTGAGAAAGGATTTCTGGCTGGATGGCTTTTATATGTTTTTCAATTTCTTTTTATTTTCATTGATCGCATTTAATGCAATTTCTATGGTGGCAGTGGAGGCTTTCAATGAGTTCCTTGGCCTTTTTGGAATTGAAAATGTTGTGGCCATAGAAATTGATACCTGGCCTTCTTGGGCGCAGTTTTTGACATTATTTCTGGTTGCCGATTTTATTCAATGGAATGTACATCGTCTTCTTCATAGGGTTCCTGCGTTTTGGGAATTTCATAAAGTTCATCACTCTGTTGAAGAAATGGGCTTTGCTGCCCATTTGAGGTTTCATTGGATGGAGACCATTCTGTACAAAACAGCTCAATATCTTCCTTTAGCAATGATAGGCTTTGGGTTAACAGATTTTTTTATTGTGCATATTTTTGCTACAGCCATAGGACATTTAAATCATGCCAACCTTAGGATAACCTATGGCCCTCTCAAATACTTGTTCAACAATCCCATCATGCATATCTGGCACCACGCAAAAGAACTTCCTGAAGGACGTTATGGGGTCAACTACGGGCTTACGCTAAGTATTTGGGATTATTTATTTGGAACGGCTTATATTCCTCATGAAGGCAGGGATATACCTCTAGGTTTTGATGGGGTGGAAAAATTCCCTAAAACTTTTTGGCAACAAATTAGCTATCCTTTTACCAAGAATAAGTAGGGGAATAGAGGCTTATAGTTCTAAGAATTTTTGTGGTAAAACTGCTGTGATTTAGCAGGGATTCTACATAGTTAAGCTTCAATCGGACTTGTCGATTATTTCAAGTCTCTTAAATAAATGTTTTTCAAACGAATCATTGCTTCAACATAATAATAGTCTGCATATATGGCTTGATCTAACCCTTCATTGTCAGAGTTGCAAATTGACGAAATTGCAAATCAAAAGACGATAGAGTTGGAAAAGACAACACCACATTTGGTTACTTGGCAGGACTGGAGTTGGCCTCGTGTCGTCGGAGACTATTGCAAATTTATTGGTTATGGTTCTCGACCATTTTATAACTCTTTGGCGACAAAAGCTACAGGCGAACAACTTTTCAAAAACTCATTTTATTTTAACTTAATGGACGACTCTGATATTTATGGGCCGCTAATAACAACGGATTACCAAAACTATATAATCTTTCTTTTCAATACTTTGGCATTGAATTCCACCACCGTCATATTCCACCCTGCGGTATAATTAAGACCAGTTACTTTTTATAACTTACCCTAGTAAGAAATACCATCTCGCTTTGTGATTTGGATTAATCTCCCTCTAGATAAGTTATAATTTGGGTATATGGAAGCATGGCCTTTATTTTTTCTTCCTCGCTGGGTGGATAATTATTTCCATTGATTTCGAGGTGCTTAAGCGTGTCGGCGAGCTTATAAAAGGTGTCTGGGAATTTGGTGATTCTGTTTCTTCCCAAGGCTAGCATGGTTAGACTAGAGAGGTCTCCTATGGAAGCTGGGATTTCAGTCAAGTGATTATAAACCAATCTGATGCTCTTAAGCTTACTCAGTTGTCCAATACTTTCAGGAAGTTCTTTAATTTTACAATCATTAGCACGGAATGCTTCCAAATTTCTAAGCCCTCCAAAGCTTTGGGGTAAGTAATCTATTTCACCGGATAGTGTGAGGGACTTCAAGCTACTAAGATTTCCTAAGCTTTCTGGAAGTGTGGTGAGTTTTAGTGTCAAACTGAGTCTTTCTAACTGTCTAAGGTCCCCGAAATTTTGAGGAATCTCTCTTAACCCAGAAGTGTTTTTCACGGTGAAATCCTTTAGATTAATAAGGTTTGAAAAGCTCTCTGGGAGTCTCTGATAGTCTCCAGTAAGCCAAAGGGTATGAAGTTGGGTGAGTTTGCCGAAATCTTCTGGTAAAATTACATTTGGACCATTAACCCTAAAGTAGCAAAATTCCAAAGCTGACAATTCGGAAAAAGAATTGGGGATACTTTTGGACAAGTATGGTCCTCTGAAGGTTCTGAGATTCTTAAGGTTTCCAATGTTTTCAGGGAGTTTTTCAATAGTGTTAAGGTCTAAGTCGACATAATCCAAACTGGTCAATTCCCCGAAACTCTCAGGTAAATGTGTAACACCTGAATTGACTAAATCCAAAAATTTCAATTTTTTAAGATTTCCAAAGCTCTCAGGTATTCTTCCCAAATCGGGAACAGTACTGATAATGAGGGTGTCCAATTCTTGGAGATTCCCGATGTCCTCAGGCAGGTTTTGAATTCTATTATGAGAAAGGAGAAGGTAGGTGAGTTGTTGATAGCTTTTAGTAATCACTTCAGGGAATTTATTGATTGGGTTTCCAGGAAGGATAAGCCTTTTCAGATGCTTTAATGCCTGCAATTCAGGAAACAGCTCCAAATTCGCAAACTTCGAAGCTCTTCTATCCCCTAACATGGCTATTTCAATAACGTCTCCATTTTCATTTTCTTTGTAGTAGTAGTGATTGTTCAAAATACCAAGTTCCTGCAAAGCCTCTTTTTGGTGGTATTCTCCCGGAATGAAATCCAAAGTATCTGAAGCCGACACACTGCCATACCATGTGGTCCAAACGATTTGTATAGGTGTCTTTTCTAATGCGTATACCCTTATATCCGGATATTCATCTTGTGGCTTATATGTTCCAGTGCTAAAGCCTTGAATGTGATGATAATCTCCAATAATGGACCACTTCCCTCGATCGTATTCTACTCCTGATACTTCTATCCTTGTTCGATAAAAATCAGCTCTGGACTCGGTAATTTGGGTTTTAAGCGGGACAAAAGAAACGTTTACCGTATCTTCAGTTTTCTTATCGTCTTTCAATAATTCCCACAAAAGGTGGTATTCCTCTCCGGGCAAGCCATTGAAAATAGCTTTTGGATCGGATTGATCAGAAAAGTAAACTTTATCATCCACTAATCCACTCAGAATGCTCCATTTTCCCTGCTCTTTGGGTTGCAATGAATCAGCATCCAGCTTAACCCAAAAATTGGACGAATTCAGGATATCCTCACCTCCCTGAGTAGGTGGAAAAGGAAGGTCGGGACGCGGAGTTTCTTCGACTTCCTGACAGGACCAAAGAGCCACTGCCAAAAGGATAAGCAAACCAAAAGATTTCATTCTCATAAAGCTTAAAAGGTATATTTTAAGAAATGATTTATTCGTTTAGGCTAGGATGTTCAAAGTATCCCCATGGATCAGCTTTTATAAAAAGCAACTTTTGATCACAATCAAAGGCATTCATATTTTCCCTACTGGCAGCAATTCTAAATCCAAAGTCACCATCAACCAAGATGTCCTTAGCTGAGACATTTGTCATAGATTCGCCATAAGATTTTCTCCATTCAACTGTCCTATTATTGCCAAATTTGACCAGCCCCATTTTTTTTTGATAAGAATAGGCATTTACCATTCCTATTGCTATTAATCCATTCTCGGGAGTTTCTTTGACAGAATAGAAATAATGGTAAGGATCTATATGGTCCCAAATTTTTTCACCATTCGAACGAATTTCAAAAATTCGGGCACTGTAAGATTGAGAATTACTGATACTGATTCCTCCAAAAACAATATTTCCGTTTTTAAGCTCGATAAGTGTTTGCGGCAGGTCAAAATTGGAATCACCATAGGTTTTTTCCCATTCGATCTCTCCTGACATAGAAAGTCTTAAAATCCAAAAATCAATTTGTTCACAATAGCCAGAATTAGATTCCTGCTTAGTACATCCATTCGTTTCTTTTCCTCCAAGAATCACTAAATTATTTTCCCGGGAGATCACTATTCTCTTAAAAGAACTTCGTAGTGATGTTTCAAAGAATTTTTCCCATACAATTTCTCCATCAGGACTTAGTTTCATCAATACTCCCTGCTTGATTACGTCAACCTTCTCCGAATTAAGGTCACCGATAAGGAATATTTCTTCTTTCGCTCCTTCTACAATATCTTTAATTTCGACTCCACCTATACCTCGATTGAACAGTTCAATAGCCTTTACCCAAATCTCATTTCCATTTTTGTCTAGTTTGATGACATGATGATTGCTCATGATCAAGAGACCTGTTTTAGTTAAGAATGCTTGGATTTCCCAATAATCTCCATTTTCATAAGGATACGACTTCATCCAAATCGGATTCCCAAATGGATCAATTTTGGCAACAAAGTTGAAATAATTAGAGCCGTTTTCAGATGACTTTCCTATGGCAAGGTAATTCCCATCCGGTGCCTTAATAAGGTTTTGGATAAAGCCAGAAACACACTCTTGATCCATACTGAAATTCAGGTATTTTAAGAAGGTTTGATAATCTCTTTTCGTGATAAACTCAAAGTTCACTGAGTAGGTATTCCCCTGAGGATCTTTAGCTAATACTTTACCTGTGTAATTTGTCAATCCATTGAGTCTATCAATGACAAGGCCTGTATCAACTTGGTTTTCTGATAGTATGCTATCCCCCAAAAAGATTGTGTATTGATTTCTAAATCCCTCAGGATCTATGGATTCTTCCCAACTCAAAAATGCTTTGTCGTAGGTTACACTATCAACAGAAACAATGAATTTCTCTGGAGGTAGATTTATGTCACTTTTTTCATCTGGTGAAATTGGAATTTGATCATCTTCGGAAATTCCTTCACAGGAACAAAAAATTGCCAATAGCGCCAGTACTAAAAAATTATTCTTCATGAGTAAAAATCTGATTTCGAATCAAAAAATGATTTCTTAGTTCAATGATAATTTATAAGTTGGTTGTTTTCAAGGATTTTTTTTCAAAATATTGATAATCAGTGGGATTATTTTCTTAGGGGAAACCCCAAGAATGCTATGAGATCTAACGCCCCATGCTTGCCCCGCTATTGCCAAACGTACTTAGCAAAGGAGAAATAGTAGGAATCATTCGGCGTGTGTTAATATGAAACATCGGACGACTCTGCTAATCATCCAAAGCGTCGGACTTCGGATTAGTGAGGCCATCAACTTGCGGGTGAGAGGCATTCACTCAGAAGAAGGTTACTTGTTCATTAAAGGAGAAAAAAACTTAAAAGATGGTAGAAACGGTCCTTTCTCCCAAATTACACTAGGAACTTCGAGCATATTATCGTGGATTTAAGCCGTCATATTGGCTTTTTGAAGGACAGGAAGGAGGACAGTACACAACTAAAAGCATCCAAAATATCTTCTGGGCATCAGTTACCAACAGCTTGGCTAATCCTTTGGCGACAGCTCATACGCTCAGACATTCCTTAGCAACTCATTACCTACAATAATTGACCAATCTACGCATGATCCGAGTCCTATTAGGACACTGCAGTAGCAACACCAAAGACGTATACAGTCATGTTTTGAAAGTTTCCAACAAAAATAGTCATCACTTAACCAAATCATCGAGTTGCTTAATTTGACAGGACAAACAGCCGCAAAAGCTGACTTTCCAGCAACGGTTCTTATACAAGCATAAAAAGCCATAACTGAAAATAAAACCCTGATAGATAATAATTTAAGAGGGGAAGTTTGTCCAACTCCGTTTTTCTTTAGAGATGCCCGCAGGAGCAGGAGAAGATGAGTCTGTTTTTACAAGGCAAAGAAAAAGGCATTACAACAGTAGGTATCTAGCTATTTGAATAAGTGTTACTAGTCCTTATATTGTCTTCTTCAAACATTAGATACCCTATTGTTACGGGCAAGCAAAACAGTACTGACATTATGCAAAGTAAATTATTTAAATAATCAAGAATATGAAAAGCAAATTTATACTATCTAGTATTATATGGATAATCTCTTTACAATGCTTTGCTCAGTGGGAATTGAAAGACACAACTGAATTTTCACCAAGACAAGGTCTGCCTAATTTCTTTGATAAGATAAATACAAAACAAGACGTTAAAATTGGATTTATAGGTGGAAGTATCACTGCGGCAAATGGTTGGCGACCTAAAATAGTATCTTGGCTAGAAGAGCAATACTCCATAAATGACTTGTTCAGCTACAGTGCAGCCATCGGAGGAACTGACTCTAAATATGGAGTATTTAGAATTGATGAACATCTACTGAGTAAGTCCGATTTTGACTTGATTTTCATAGAATTTGCAGTGAATGATGGCAGTGCAAGTTCCTCTGATGTAGAAAAAAGTATGGAAGGAATGGTGCGTAAAATATGGTCAAAAAATCCATATACAGATATTTGCTTCGTTTATACAGTTAATAAAGCTTCATTATCTGCCTGTGAAAACGGTAAAATGAATATGTCTGCGACTAAACATGATTCAATAGCGTCATATTATGACATACCATCAGTTTTATTGACTCCTCAAACTTTTAATAGGATTGAATCAGATTCTGTTGTTTGGTATGACAGCGATTATGACAAAACTACTTTCTTAAACAGTTCTGGACAATACGTTTTTACAGCAGACAAAGTTCATCCAACAGATTTCGGACACGAAGTTTATAAGGATATTTTAGCAAAATGTTTATTGAAGATAGATACGTTGAGAGGTGTAAAAGAACATTTTTTAAAGCCTGTATTGATTACCGGTAATTATGAAAACACAACGATGGTTAAAGGTATAGTAATACAATCAAAAAATTACGATTATGTTGATTCAACTGGACAGTTAAGCTATCTAGACAAATTTAATCCAATAGAAAATCCCTATTTTGTTTCTCAAGACACAAGCTCTACTTACCAATTTTCCTTTATAGGGAATGAAATGGGTTTAGATATATTAGTAGGTCCAACAGGAGAAAGGTATATTATTGAGGTCGATGGAGTAAAAAATGAGTTTGCTAACTGGGATGGTTATTGTTCTTATTATAGAAAGCAGTCAAGATTTGTGAAATTGAATGATTTGAAGAAGCATATTGTGAAAATTTATCCCTCCAGTCAACCTTTAACTTTAGAAGAAAAAAGAAATTCATTGAATAATGAGAGTAGGAAAGCAGACTTTGACGCTAATCCTGAGAAATATGATAAAAATGAATTGATTTTTTCACATATATTTCTGAATGGAACATTGTCTGATTAATCAACTGATAATATGTCAAGGAAACACCATTGATTGGTATGGGGATTAATATTATGAAGACGGTGTTTTTTATGATGTATTTTCAATAAATTATGGTATTGACAGTTTCGCACAATTACAATTAAATGTTAATCCTTCATATCTGCTTCAGCACTATGACCCTCTAAACCAAAATTCAATACCCGACTGGTATAGCGATAGCTTGACAGAGTCAGGTAATTATCAGAAAATTTTCACATCAATAACTGGTTGAGACAGCATTCATTCTCTTCAGTTAAATGTTTCCCCAATCCACACTAGTATTGAATTCAATGGATCAATAATCGATGTTGTCGTTTATCCTAACCCAACAAAAGATAGTAAATCTGCTCCTTTCGTAAAGGAATTGCCCCTTATTGCCCAATTACCACAATTTATGAAATAAGTTCGAAAATCTTATTGCAAAATTCCGCGTAAACATATAACTGCATAATTTCCTATCTTTGAGGCTGAACCAAAAAATCTTTAAAAGCACCTAACGATAGGTATCAGCTTATTCCCTTAAGTAAGGTTACCATTAGGACCTTGTTCAATATGCTATACTTTTACGTTAGAAATCCTTATTAAACATGCCAGATACTACGACGATACAGGATGTCATTAAGGAGCTTGATGTGATTATTGATGAGAGCATCAAGACCAATAGCAGACTAGGTTTGTTTGCTTATATCTATAGACGAACTACTTTTGAGATCGCTTCCGAGATTGCTTTAGGGCACTTTGAGAACAATGCGCGCTTAGAAACTTTAGATGTGGCTTTCGCCAAATTGTATCTGGATGCTTACAGCGCCTATAAAAAAGGCGAAACTATAAGTGCTTCCTGGGCTTATGCTTTTGACCATGTTGGGGATTCATTGACAATTGTGCAACATATAATGTTAGGGATGAATGCTCATATAAACCTGGACCTTGCAGTGGCCACAGCAGCAACAATGTCTGGAGGAGAAATCCGTGATATAGAAAATGATTTCAATAAAGTGAATGACATCCTTTTTCAGATCACCAATGAGTTGCAAGACCGACTTAATCGAGTATCACCCTTAATGATTATTTTAGACATTATAGGGAAAAATAAAGATGAAAAGATCATAAACTTTAGCATGCGTAAAGCGCGTAAACATTCTTGGAATTCGGCAAAACTTCTATGGTCACTAGGCGAAGCCCATAGTGGAAATACCAGAAATAAGATTGACTATTTTGTCCTTAAGTTAAGCGAACACATTCAATCCCCCAAGTCAATAGGGATTAGAATTTTACTCAAGTTTATTCAAAAATTTGAAACAAAAGAAGTGAGTGCCGTCATTTCTGAATTAAAAGCAGATTAGGCCAAACATTGATACAAACAATAAAACTCTCAAGGAAATCCTGCTAAAGGTTGTAGTAATTAGCCATAAAGTTTTTTACCACTTAATATTTTTAATAATAGTAATTCTACATTCAAATCTGAAATACGAAAGTAACAGTCGTTTAATTATCTAATTTTTTTTTCCTTAAATATACCTTAGGCTTTCTTTTTGTAGCTACTTCTTAAACTGCACAGCCATAGTAAGCGCCATAAAATATAAATCTGGGGCTCTTTGAACCGAGAAAGTAAAGGTAATCTAATACAAATCAAAACTACCCTTCCCTTTCCCTTATCAGGCCCCAAAAAAGGGTTTATAGTTACGATTTAAGCTGTTTTAAATCGCCTAAACTCGAATTCAGGTTGTAAATAATTTTAACGAAACTTAAGAATGTCATGAGTAGAGGATTTGTAAAAGAAGACGATCAGGAAGAAATTCCTATGGTTCCCCCTAGAGCCGACTTGCCAGAAGGAATATCGAATTACGTAACCCGGATCGGTTTGAATGAACTTTTGGAAGAAAAGGAAAGGTTGATAGCGGAAAGAGAGCAGTTGGACTACAATAATGAGAAAGAAAGGAGAATTGCCTTTAATCATATCAACGCAAAATTGCAATTGCTAAATAGCCGAATAAATTCTGCCATAATAGTGGATTTTGGCAAGCAGCCTCAAAATGTTGTGCGGTTTGGAGCAATGGTAACCCTCAAAATAGGGGATGAGACTAAACTTAACAGGTATCAAATTGTAGGTGTAGATGAAGCAGATGTTTCAAAAGGGAAAATCTCCTTTATTTCGCCAATTGCAAGATTATTAATAGACAAGAAAGTTGGAGACAAAGCAATTTTGAAACTAGCCAATGCAGATAGGGTTTTTGAAATTATGGAGATAAGCTATTAGAATATTTAAACCTAAAATAGGCAAGACAATCTATAATGTGCTGAAATCACTTCAGAAGAAACCATTTTGTTTCTGGTTCTCCATAGTGGGCCATAGTTAGGGCAATAATTTAATTATTGGAAAAGTGCAGAAGGTTTTGGAATAGATCAAGGTACAATTATGAACTATCCCTGTGCCATGAGATTTTTTTTAATGCAGAGATGTACTAACTGCTATACATGATAATTCCTAAATTAAATCTATTTGCAACACTTAAGTGCAATCCCAAATAGTCTTATATTATTTGTTTACAACAATTCCTTAGAAATTTCAAGACAAACTTACTTGAATTATTTATCAAAATTCGGGTCATTAAAATGACTGTATTATCCCCTCTTTGGATTCAGGAATTGATTTGTTCTGGTTTAGACCGAGTTATACCTTTAGGCCTGAAATAATTTCATGGAGATTCTAAATAAAACCACACGATTTTTTATAAATAAACATCATCTTATAGCATTTTTAAGTCTACCTTCGATAAAAAATAATGTCGATAGAACGAAGAGTGGAATTGGTGGAAAAGCTTTTCCATCAATTGGAGCAAGAAATCGCTCAGTTTGAACAGGCATCAGGAATGAGCTGTGTTGCTGGTTGTGGTAAATGTTGTACTTTTCCGGATATTGAAGCCTCTCCTTTAGAGTTTTTACCCTGGGCTTTTCATTTATTTTTGAATGGAGAGGCAGAAAAAACCCTTCTTCTGCTTGAAGAGGCCCATGGTCCAACCTGTCATATTTACAAGCCTTTAACCATCAATGGGCAAGGCAGGTGTAGCAGTTACAAGTACCGCGGTTTAATTTGTCGCTTGTTTGGATTTGCTGCCAATAAAGACAAATACGGAGTTTTGAGATTGGCCACTTGTAAAATTATCAAAGAAGGTCAGGCCAATAATTATAATTCTACCGTAGAGGCCATTTCTAAGGGATTGAATGTACCGATTTTTACAACGTATTACATGCAATTGAATCAGATAGATTTTCATATGGGCAACATAATTTTACCCATAAACAAAGCCCTTAAAATGGCATTGGAAGAGGTTCTGCAATATTATGCCTACAGACCTTCTCCTGAAATTAATAAAAGGGTGGTTTAACCCGAAATATGCAATAGACAATCTATTACGTGCTGAAATCGCTTTAAAATCAGCCAATTCGTTGCTGTTTTCAATTTCACCATAGCAGTGCTATGACTCAGTCTCCAAATAGCCTGATTTTATTGTGATTACACCACTTCCCGTAAACACGGGACAGGCTTCACCCCTGACTATTGTCAGGACGGAGAAATCCTATTACATAATCCGGGTTTAACCCAGATTCGCGGTAATTAAAAAATATCCCATAGTATTAACTATGAGATATTTGGAGTGAAGCTAAGGTTTATAAAACACCTTAACCAAAAAGTCTGGTTTAATTATTCAGCGCTGTGCGCTATTTTATTTCCTAAATGATCTTGGAGATAATGGCTCTGAAGTAAGTCTCCTCCAAAGTCATTTTGTAGATCTCTCACTACAGCATGCACATGATTGGCATTGTTCTGAACATTGTCATACTCTATCAGTAATCCGGCTCCCTGTATGCTGTAATAGTGTGGATTACCAACAGCATTTATTTCTGAACCTGCCCAAGCAAAGGAAATATTTCCCCAGCCTGATTTTTCAATTCTTTTCAGCATTTTCGCATGGTATTCTGCAGTATACCTGGAAAGGTAAATTCCTACAAGTTCTTTTAATAATGAGAGTTGATTGGGCAGTAGATCGCTACCCTTTACTCCTGGTTGATCTAAGATTTTAGCCTTTCTGTCATTTGATGTGATAATGTCTGCAGGTGCCTTACCTGCGAAAATGGCTTGTTTTTTTTGAGCATCATTCAGGGAATGTAATAATTCGAAACCAACATTGGTTTCATCTTCCAATACCTGCCTGTTCATATGAGGGCCAGAAAGGATAATACCGGGATTAGACCCCATAAAGGATGGTGTGGAGGAAGTAATGGATCCTTTTGAAGAGGAGAAATTTAATGACATATGGTGTCCTTCCAATCTCCAGCCCCAGGCTTTGTCTGAAGAAGGTTGACCAAAAACACTAAAATGATAATTTAATGGATCTCTGTAGGTGTCATTTTCAGGCCGGTTTTCTACTTCCCTCAATACATTTTCGAGTTCGATAATGGCTGCTGCCTTTTTTTGTCCAGCAACACCCAAGGAAGCCCTCATTAAATTTAAGGCATGTTCAGTTTGGTTTTTGTCAAAGTCGTGGAAAGTTGGGCCGTTTCTTTCCCTAGGAACAAAATGCCAGTTGAATCGTTCTGAGTGATCGAAAGGAAAACAGGCTTGTTTTTTTAATTCCGGACTTAAACTTTCTATGAAATCATTGGCAAGAGGAGAAATATCTTGGGCCTGACTGCAGAATACAGTTCCTATTGTAAGTAGGAGGGCTGAGAAGGTGATTTTTATGGAATTCTTCATGAAATTGCTTTTAGCTTGGGTTTATATAAGTAAGTTGTACCAGATCAATAACTTTTGTTCCAATAGATTTTTAAATTCTTTGTTGATCGTCCTGAGGCGATAATTTCTGCTTTTCCATCTCCATCCAGGTCTGCGACTTTTAGGTCTTCGCAGGCCATGCCATTTTTATCAACCCAGTGTTTACTCCAACTGCCATCATTTTGAGGAACAAACATCTTGATCCCGAGATCTCCATGATCATTGGGCTCTCTCCAGCCAACTAATACCTGATCTGTGCCCATATTAAGCAAGTCTCCTGTGGCGAGTCCATGACCTTGCATCATTGCAGCAGTAAGAACATTGCGATTCAAGTTCTTTTTGGTAAAGGTGGAATTGTCAGTAGTATAAACAGACAAAGTTGGGCCATGAAATGGCTCAACCCCTGTGAGGAAGTGATGTCCACGAGCATCCTTACCAATGCGAATTTCGCCAAACCCGTAGTCGTTGATCAACCATCCATCATTCTCTTTGGGCTTCCAATCTCCCTCTTTGTAGGTTAAGGTTTTCACACCTTCTTTCCCAGCAATATAAAGGGTTTCAGCATTACCAACTGGAAGGGGTTCCATATTATGGGTTACATGCATGCTTTGATCTATGACCCAGTGTTTCCAATCCCGACCTTTTTTATCCTGTTTTTCAAAGGCGATGACTTTAACGCCTTCACCAGCCCCTCCTTTATTACCTCGTCCATGGAGAGGAAGCATGATCAGATGAAATAAGTTATTATTGGCCTTTACCCAGCGCATTCTATGCACGGTCGGTTCATGATGAAGTTTTACCGGCTCCCAAGCTTGAGTGGGATCTTCTGGTCGGATGAGGTAATGAACAGACCCTGATTGTTCTTCATCTGAAGTTTCACTTGGGTTCCATTGCGCTCCTACTGCTACTTCCACCAATCCATCACCATCAATGTCCCTTGCTGCGATACAAACATTGTCATAGGGGGTAAGGTCTTTTACCATTACAAAGCGCTTCCAGTCACCATTTCTGTACCAGACAAATTCCTTTTTATCTGCCAGCAAGATATCTGGTTTACCATCCCCGTCTACATCGCCTATAGCAAGCCCGTAACCAATTTGAATATTGCTGTCAAGGACCTGGGTTAGAAAATTTGGTTCAGGTGAGTTGTTTAAAACAACAGAGGAGAATAAATAAATCAACCAGTTTATCATAGTTAAGGTTATTGGGTTATTGTACCAATAAATTTAACTAAAAAAATTATAAATGGCTAAAAACTGTAAAATATGGAATTTTATGTCACTTCCTGTCCAGTTTTAAGATATAAACGTACAGCGTCTTCAATTTCTACCTTACCACTTAAAATTTCAAAAACCTGGGTACCGTCTATTCCATGATCTAGCATATGGATCAAAACGGCGGCTACATCTTTCCTGGAAATATCTCCTTTCTCATTAAAAATATTCGCTATTTTTATTTTTCCTGTAGCAGGGCCATTGGTCAATGCTCCCGGCCTAACAATGGCATAAGGAAGATTGGTAGATTTAAGGTATTCGTCAGCTGCTTTTTTAGCAAGAAGGTAATGTTGCATTGTTTCATCGGCCTTCTCAGCATTTTCAGCTCCTCTTGAACTCAACATAATAAATTTCCTCACACCGTATTTTATCGAAAAATCCACACTTCTGATAGCCCCTTTTTTGTCTACTAAATCCGTTTTATCCTTGCCTGTTTTAGCCCCTGATCCAGCAGCGAAAATAACTTTATCCATTCCTTGGAAAGCATGGCCGAAATTTTCTTCTAAATCCGCAATAACTGTGGAAACACCTTTGTTTTTTAATTCTTCTGCTTGTGATTCTTTCCTTACCATAGCTACCGGACTGTAGTCGGGGTGTTCAGATAGGTTTTCAATAAGAATACGTCCGACATTTCCATTTGCACCAATTATCAATACTTTTTCCATAATTATTTATTTTTTATGAAAAGTGTCCAATAATTGTTCCAATACTTAACTTTTGTGATAATTTCCTGCAAATGAGTATTTAAATCCGTTAAACTAATTCCCATTATTCTCAGGGAAAAAAGTGTTAAACAGAGCCGGAAAGGTTTTTGTAAATTACCTATGGATTACGAGGACTTAAGAAGAGTAAGTAAGACTTTCCTCATCGAGGGTTCTGCTTTGGCAGCTGCTTGGAGAATATCAGGAAGATTTATTTTCTTAATATTTCCTGGGGTACAAAGATCGGTGATAGCCGATACAGCAAAAACTTTCATTCCAGATTGAGCCGCCACGATTACTTCTGGTACGGTACTCATCCCTACTGCATCTGCACCAATAGTTCGCAGGTACCGGTATTCTGCGGGGGTTTCAAGGTTTGGGCCTTGGACACCTGCATATACTCCTTTTCTCAAGGAAATATTGTTTTGCTGGGCAATTTCAGAAGCTAGCTGAATCATTTCTTTGCAATAGGCCTCGCTCATGTCAGGAAAACGATCTCCAAATTGATCCAAATTTTGTCCTCGCAATGGATTCTCAGGAAAAAGATCTATATGGTCTTCAATGACCATAATGTCTCCAATCTCAAATTCCGGGTTTAATCCCCCGGAAGCATTGGAAAGCATTAATGTTTGAATACCTAGCATTTTCATTATCCGTATTGGGAAAGTCACTTCCTTCATAGAATAACCCTCATAATAATGAAATCGGCCTTTCATTGCCAGGATAATTTTGTTTTCAACTCTTCCCAGGATTAATTTTCCTTGGTGTGAAGTGACTGTAGCTATTGGGAAATGGGGGATCTCCTGATAGGGGATTTCGGTAATAATTTCAATATCGTGGAGTAAACCTCCCAATCCAGTTCCTAGAACTATTCCTGTATCTGGACTTTGGCTTATTTTTTCTTTTAGGTAGGCTACCGCCTGATTTATTTTTTCTAAATAAGAAATTTCGAGGTCTTTGTGCATAAGAATTTGGCAATTCCGAAATCAAGAGTAAAATATAGATTCAACTAAAATAGGTAAATTCCTCGTACTTAGTGTGGATATTGTTAGACAATCGAGTAATTCACCTTTTTGTTTTTGCCTATCTATGGATAAACTATACAAGCAAAACTTTTATGTTAGCCCAGTATTTTCATCTCCTGATAGATTTTTTAATACGGATTTTGGGTTTAATCTAAAATTAAGAAACTTTATACGCTCCTTGCTTGTAATAATAGAATTAAAATTGAGTCTTTATGATTAAAATAATAGTTGGTACCAACCGTAAAAATGCAATTTCAAAGAAAATCGCTGTGATTTATCAGGAGATTTTAGCGCAACAAGGTGCCGAGTCCGAGATTATTAACCTTACCGAATTACCGGATGATTTTGTTTTTACAGCACTATATGAACACAATGGTAAAAACAAAGCCTACAATGTCATTCATGACAAAATTAAAAGTGGGAGCAAGTTTGTTTTTATCGTTCCTGAATACAATGGCTCTTTTCCGGGAATACTAAAATCCTTTATTGATGGCATGACTTATCCCAACAGCTTTGTTTCTAAAAAGTGTGCATTAGTTGGTATTTCTTCAGGTATCGGGGGCGGTGGCATTGCGCTTAGCCACCTTACCGACATCTTTAATTACCTGGGTATGCATGTTTTGGCCAATAAAATTAAATTGGCCAAAATAGAGGAAAATATGTCAAACGATCATGTTACCAACAGGTTGTACATGGCACTTTTGCATGAGCAGGCAAAAATGTTGATTGACTTTTAAAGGTCAATCAACATTGTCATGTAAAAACCTGTTGTTACTTATGATTTCATTGTCATCATTAAGGTTGAATTTTGAAATACTCCTTTCAGAACTGTGTTGAACTTCCTGAAGTTTGATTTTTTTCCTCATATAAGCAGGAACCTCAATTTTCTCTTTAAACTCTTCGGGAGTCTGATTCACGGATCTCATTTGTCTTAATTTCTCAAAACGATCATGGGCTCTTTTAAGGGCCTTTTCCTTGATCTGTTCGAAATAATCTACCTGATTCACAGACTGAGTTTCAGTTTCTCTTTTTTCCGGTGAATTTTGCTCTGGTTTGTCAAATAAAGTCAAAACCTTCTTAGGTTCAGGAGAATGAAATTCAAAATCCTCTGAATCATCTTCCTCTTCTGGTTTATTCATTCCACTTTGAGGGGTTTCCTTGGGAGTGGTGTTACTGTATACCGTTTCTTCCTGTTTTGGTGTTTCCTGAACAGGTAAAGGAGGTTGTTGTACAGTGAAGGTTACTGACTGCCCTGTAAGTGAGGCTTCCTCTTCTTTAGAAGTTTTGCCTGATTCCAGATCAATCACTTTTTTTGACTCCTCTTCTTCTTTGTTTTTGCTGGCTTTGGCTGGTAATGATTTTGTTTCAAAACCAGTGGCAATTACCGTTACTCGGATTGCCTTTTTAAGGTCAGGGTCTATACCTTGACCAAAAATCACATCAGCCATATCTCCAGCTCTTTCCTGGATGTATTCTGTAATTTCCACCAACTCGTCCATAGACAGTTCTTCGTCCTCTCCGGACATGATAGAAAGTAGAATTTTTTCTGCTCCTTTTATGTCGACATTGTTCAACAAAGGTGAAGAAATGGCTTTTTCTGCTGCTTTTATAGCTCTTCCTTCTCCTTCTTCTACTGCTGAACCCATTACTGCAGCACCCGCATCTTTCATTACAGTCTTTACATCCTCAAAATCCACGTTGACATCTTGTGTCTCAGTGATGATTTCTGCAATGGATTTTGCCGCTGTGCTAAGAATATTATCCGCCTTACCGAAGGCTTGTCGAATAGGCAAATTACCATAAATATCCCTCAATTTATCATTAAGGATGACCAATACAGTGTCACAATTCTCTTTTAAGGATTCTATTCCTGCCTGGGCAGAAAAAGTTTTTTTCCTTCCTTCAAAAATAAATGGAGCAGTAACGATACCCACAGTAAGGATGTCCATGTCTTTTGCAATTTTAGCAATGACAGGGGCAGCTCCTGTACCAGTACCACCGCCCATACCAGCAGTGATAAATACCATTTTGGTATTGTCTTCCAGAAGTTTTCTAATATCGTCTTTGCTTTCTAATGCAGCATTTTTCCCTCTTTCAGGATTTGCACCTGCTCCTAAACCTTCTGTTAGGTGTGCTCCTATTTGGAGTTTTAAAGGTACGGGACTGCTTTTTAAAGCTTGGGAATCAGTATTGACTACCACGAATTCCACATCCTTTATTCCTTGGTTAAACATGTGGTTCACGGCATTGGAACCACCTCCTCCTACACCAATGACCTTGATGATCGATCGGTGGTTTCTTGGAATATCAAATTCATAATCTTTCATATCGCTTGACATTTTTCCTCTTTTAAATTCTTTTTTTCTATTTACCTCTGATATCAATAGTTTTCGGAGTCGTCTCCGATATCGTCAGTAATGAATCTTTTTAATTTTTTTGTTATTGATCCGAAGATATCACTTCCACTCTGGTCCATTCGGAACCCCTTTTTCTCTACAGGACTTTTTTGACTTTCTTTTTGCCTGTAATTGTCTTCTCTGTCATCCAGACCTCTAAAACCAGCTAGAACCAGCCCTACAGTGGTTGCATACATTGGGCTTTTGACATCGTCGACTTTAGATTTTCCTAAATGTTCATTAGGGTAGCCTATTCTGGTATCTAGTCCAGTTATGTATTCAAAAAGCGGGCCTACTCCGTGGAGCAAAGAACCACCACCTGTCAAAACAATACCACCGGCGAGTTTTTTGTATACCCCGCTCGTTGCTATTTCAGATTGCACCATTTCTATTATTTCTTCCATCCTTGCTTGAATGATGGAAGCAAGATTCTTAACAGAGATCTCTTTCGGTGGACGATTACGCAAACCAGGAATAGATACTATTTCATTTGGATTAGCTTCTTCTGCTATGGCCTTTCCAAATTTTGTTTTCAATAGTTCTGCCTGATGCTGCATAACCATGCAACCTTCTTTAATATCTGCAGTAATGATGTTTCCTCCAAAGGGAATTACAGCGGTATGTCGAATAATGTTGTCGTAAAATATAGCGACATCGGTAGTTCCACCACCAATATCTACCAAGCAGACGCCAGCTTCTTTATCCATATCACTTAGAACAGATAAAGAACTTGCCAAAGGCTCAAGGATCAAAGCTTTGGATTGTAGGCT
Organism: Cyclobacterium amurskyense; assembly: GCF_001050135.1. Classification (GTDB taxonomy): domain Bacteria; phylum Bacteroidota; class Bacteroidia; order Cytophagales; family Cyclobacteriaceae; genus Cyclobacterium; species Cyclobacterium amurskyense. The sequence goes on from NZ_CP012040.1 coordinate 3,185,253, forward strand.
AGCACGTTTTACACAACGATCAATATTGTTTATAGCAGCTGATTGGGCGGTAATGATGTGGAAATCTGCTTCCATTCTAGCGCCAGACATTCCCACAGGATCCCGGATGCCTTCCTCATAATCTACCGTATAATCTTGAGGCATTACGTGAATAATGCTATTTCCTGGAGGAACGACAATGTTTTCCATATCATTGGATAACCTACGTACGTCCTCTACAGTGATTTCATCTTCTTTTGGGTTTCTGATAATTACACCATGGTGGATGGAGCTGCGTATATGCTGGCCAGCTATACCTACAATTACTTCTCCAATATCTACATTTGACATTTCTGAAGCTTCATTTACTGCTTTAGTAATTGCATTAACAGTTTTGTCAATATTGGTAACGATGCCTCTGATTACTCCATCAGATACTGCTTTACCCATACCCAACACCTCTAGTTTTCCATATTCGTTCTTTCGACCTATAATGGCACATATTTTCGTGGTGCCAATATCCAGTCCTACAATGAGTTTTTCGTTTTCCATAGCGCTAACAATTATTCACAAATAATTTGATCCTTGTATTTTACATTTACCCGATCATAAGTGTTCCATCCTTTTTGTGGAAGGATTTTCTTATAATAGGTTTTTATTTTTCTAAACTTCATTTCAATATTTTCAGGCTTACCAAATTCAATTACCTGTTTCCCAACTTGTTGGTACATGTTGATGTCTCCATTTCTAAGTAATTCTAGGGCGCTAATTTGAGCCGTCCAGAATGGATTTGAATTGATGTACTCGATTAACTCCAACAAGGGAGCATTGGATATTGAAAGGTCGTTTTCCTTCAATAAAGCCTCAGCCTTACTACCAGTTAGGATTAAAACCCTAGTGGTGTAATTGGATGAGGTGGGAAGTATTTTTCCAGTGGAACTGATATACCCATCTGCCGCCATTGGTCGTACTATTCTTGCTATTGGTACATGCTGATTAACTTTCACCATTAATGTTCCCTTTAAATCTTCGAACACTTCTGCTTTTTTTACAAAGGGATGTGCTTCTACTTTTTTTTCTACAGCATGGATAGAGACTTTTTCCCTTGAGGTATTGCTAAGCAATCCCGGGAATGCATTTGTCAATAATTCCGTTACTTCTTTTTCATCAACAAAGTATACATCACTCACCCCCTCTACATGGACCTCAAGTTCGGTAAGCGCACGGTTCTCCGTCTTATGCTCTGTAAAAGCAATAAAGCCAACCAATGTCATTCCTAAAACGATCATTAGGAATGATTTTTTAAGTTTCCATCCCTTATTTTTCATTCTCTTTTATCCATTTTTCAATTGGTTTTACCAAACGATCAATATCTCCAGCACCAATAGTCACCAAAACCTCTGGTGTATGTTGATCCAAATGGGACAATAATTCATCTTTTGAAACCACCCATTTATTTGTACTAGTGATTTTAGGAAGCAACATCTCGGAAGTAATACCAGCTATAGGCTGCTCTCGAGCAGGGTATATGTCTAGCAAAATAACCGAATCAGCCAAGGACAAGCTTTCTGAAAAGCCGCTGGCAAAATCTCTTGTACGCGTAAATAAATGAGGCTGAAATACCGCGGTAATTTTCTTGTCAGGATACATGGCCTTTACCGATTGTAAAAAGGCTTTGATCTCCTCTGGGTGATGCGCATAATCGTCAATGTAGGTTATGCGCTCACTATTGTATATTTTTTCAAATCTTCTCTTTACACCTTTATAGGTGGCTATTCCATCTATTATTGCCTCTTTTGAAAGCCCATAATGAACGGCTACAGCCACTGCAGCTAGCGCGTTTTCTATATTGTGGAAGCCGGGAACTTCCAATACTAAACCATCGATTCGCTGATCCTCTGCTACATAGTCAAAGGAAAATGAGTTGGTGCCAACCTTGATGTTGTCAGCATGAATATTCCCAGAGTTTAAGCCATACTGGTAAATTTTTGAGCTCCCAATTTCCTTGTTCCTGACCTTCTCATAGGCGTTTTGATGAATAATCAATTTTCCTATTGGATTGGTGAGCTTAATGAATGCCGCAAAACCCGATATTAATTGTTCGGCGTCTCCGTAAATATCCAAATGATCAGGATCTATGCTGGTAACTATGCTCAAGTCTGGGTGTAATTGGAGAAAAGAACGATCAAATTCATCGGCTTCTACCACCACCACAGGGGCCTCGGTACTTCCTTCGTCATGAAGGATAAGGTTGTTTTTATAATTTTGGGTAAGGCCTCCTAAAAACGCAGCGGTATTGTGTCCAGCATGTTTTAGCAAATGAGCTACCATGGAAGAAGTAGTGGTTTTACCGTGCGTGCCTGCTATTGCAACAGACTCCATGTTTCGGGTAATTAACCCCAATACTGCGGCCCTTTTTTTGATAGCAAAATCATTTGCTTCAAAATACTTGTACAAAACACTAGTCTGAGGTACGGCAGGGGTCCATACGATTAATTTGTCCGACCCGGAATTCTTAAATGGCTCAGGAATGTGGCTACTCTCATCCACATAACTTATTTGCATTCCTTCTGACTCGAGGGCTTCGGTCAATGGTGAAGGCGTTTTGTCATATCCATATACAGGAACACCAATATGATTGAACCACCTGGCGATGGCACTCATGCCAATGCCACCTATACCTAGAAAATAGACGCTATGTAAGTTTTTTAAATTCATTGTATCAATTCTTCCATTACTTTTACAATATCCTTAGCCGCCTCAGGCTTGGCCAGCTTTTTTATTGCCATTGACAATTCATTTCGTTTAGCCTGGTCAGTAAGCAAGGAATGTACCATGGGTCCTAATTGTTCTATGGCTTCCCCATCTTTAAGTATCAATGCCGCTTTTTGCGAAACATAGGCCATGGCATTTTTAGTTTGGTGGTCTTCGGCCACATTAGGAGAAGGAATAAAGATCACAGGTTTTCCTACCAGGCTTAATTCCGAAACCGATAATGCTCCGGAGCGGGATATTACTATATCTGCTGCAGCATAGGCAAGGTCCATGTCTTTGATAAACTCCAAAGGGTAGATCCCTTTGACAGCAGATGCTTTTACTTGCGCGATGGTCTTCTCATAATAGAACTTTCCTGTTTGCCATAAAACCTGATACCCTTTGGACTCAAAATCTGCCATTGTGTGGAGAAGAGCCTGATTGAGTGTTCTGGCTCCCAAGCTTCCTCCGATGGAGAGGATTACTGGGGCTTTAGGGTCAAGTCCAAAATGGGACAAAGCCATTGCTTTTTTATCTTCAATCGAGAGAATGTCCTTTCTAACCGGGTTACCGGTGTACTTGATTTTATCTCCCGGAAAATATCGATCCATGTCAGGATAAGCCACACAGATGGCATTTGCATTTTTTGCCAATAATTTATTTGTCAAACCAGCATAGCTGTTTTGTTCTTGTATTAAAGTTGGCAATCCTTTACGCTGAGCAGCAAATAGGACTGGTCCACTTGCATATCCTCCGACACCAACCACCAAGTGTGGGTCAAAATTTTTGATCAATTTTTTGGCTTTTTGGAGGCTGTCCAGCAACTTAAAAGGAAAGCTTAGATTTTCAAGTGTAAGTTTTCTTTTTAATCCTGCAATTTTTAATCCTTCTATTTTGTAGCCGGCTTCTGGAACCTTTTGCATTTCCATTTTACCTTCAGCACCTACAAAAAGCACTTCACTTTCTGGATACTTTTCGTTCCAAGCTTTAGCGATAGCAATGGCAGGGTAGATATGTCCACCAGTGCCTCCACCACTAATAATGATTCGATATGTTTCTCCAGTATTATTCAATTTATTAAGCTACTTTAACTTTTCTATTGATTGATTTTTGTTCATTTACAAAGGCATCTTCATGATCCCCTCTACTAATACTTAAAATAATTCCCAAGGATATTCCTGTGAATATTAGGGAGGTCCCCCCCATACTTACCATGGGTAAGGGGAGTCCTGTGATGGGAACCATTCCAACGGCTACGCCCATATTTATCATGGCTTGTATTACCAGCGAAAAACTTAATCCTGCTGATAATAATCCGCCAAAGGGTCGGGTGGATATTGCGACCACCCGCATGCCTCGGTAGAGTAATGCCAGGTAGAGAAATAAAACAAATCCTCCGCCGATCATACCATATTCTTCTACGATGATCGCAAAAATGAAATCGGAATAGGGGTGAGGAAGAATATTCCTTTGTTCACTATTTCCCGGCCCTTTTCCAGTAATGCCTCCTGTAGCAATAGCGATATAGGAATGCTTGGCCTGAAAAGAGATTGCAGCAGGATCATCGTCAAAAAACTTTTCAATTCTTGCAAAGAAAACACCACCCCTTTGTCCCATCAATATGGCGGTAGAAAGCACCAATGCCCCTACCATGCCTACCACCAATAGGTATTTTAAAGGCACTCGACCAATAAACATAAGTAACAAGCAGGTCGCAAGTAGCATGACTGCCGTGGACATATTTGCCATGGCAATCAACAAGCAGATAATTCCAATCCAGATAATAATGGGTATAAATGTTCCTTTAATATCTGTAATCTTTCTTTGCCTTTTTGCCAGCATGCCTGCTACTGCAGATATAAGTGCCAGCTTAGCCAAATCAGAAGGTTGGAAAGCCTGGTTTATAATTGGGACAGTCAGCCACCTATTGGCTTCATTGATGGTAGATCCAAACAGGTAGGTGATCATAAGTAAAGGCACACTTACCCAAAGTGCAAATAGACTTAGTTTGGAAAAGTATTTGTAAGGAATATTGTGAACCGCCCACATTACAACCAAACTGGCAAGGATCAAGGCACTGTGCTTAAATAGATAAATTTCAGTGTTGCCACCCATTTTTCTATAAGCAAGAGAACCTGTGGCTGAATAAACAGCCAGGATACTGATAAGCGACAATAGAAGGACTATTCCCCAAATAATTAGGTCGCCTTTTAAATTGTCTTCCAGCCAGGTTTTTACTTTTGTCATTAATTTATATCCTTTAAACTTATTACAGCCTCTTTGAATTGATCTCCTCTGTCTTCGTAGTTTTTGAATAAATCAAAACTTGCGCAAGCAGGGGATAATAAGGCCACATCTCCTGGCTTTCCATGCGCTAATGCCAATTGTACGGCTTCCTTAATGTCTTCCGTAGTTAGAATGACTGGGATTTTTCCTGAGAAAGCCATTTTCAATTTTTCATTTTCCTTACCTAAGCAAATGAGCAACTTGACATGATCTATTACTTTGTCATACAGTAAACTGTAATCATTCCCTTTATCCACTCCTCCAGCTATCCAAATCAACGGTTCCTTAAAAGCACTAAGCGCAAAGGCTGTTGCATCTACATTGGTGCCTTTACTGTCATTGATAAACTTGATGTTATTGACATCTGCCACATGTTCCATTCTATGGGCTGCATTAACAAAGCTTTTAAGTGCCGGGCCTACTTCACTTGTAGGAACTCCAGCCAATGCAGTAGCTAAGGTGGCAGCTAGGGAGTTGATTAAATTATGTTCCCCTTGAAGGACCATTTCACTGATCGGCCAACTCCAGTTTGCATCTTTCAATTCAAGATTTAGTTCTTTATTAGAAACATAAGCTCTTGTTTTAGCTTGTTTATTCAGTGCTATAGGGGCAAGGGTAGGTTTGCCTTTCATTCCTACCATGGCCTTTATGATGTTCTGATCAGGTTCGTGGAAGACCAAACAGTCCTCTTCATTCATGTTGTCAGTAAGTTTCATTTTGGCTGCGGCATATTTCTCGAGCTCATAATGATACCGATCCAAATGATCTGGGGTAATGTTTAATAAAACCGCGATCTTTGGTTTTAAATCTACAAATCCTTCGATTTGGAAACTGCTAACTTCCAAAACCCACCAGCTGTAATCCTTCTCTACCAACTGTAAAGCCCAACTTTGACCTACATTTCCACCTATGCCCACATCCATTCCTGCACTTTTCATCAGGTGGTAAATCAGTAAGGTAGTGGTGGTTTTTCCATTGGTTCCGGTGATTGCGATTACCTTTCCTTTAGAAAACCTGTTGGCAAATTCTAACTCATCTATGACTTCTATTCCAGCTTCTAATAATTGTACAACCAGTGGAGCTTCAAATGAAATCCCAGGTGATTTTATGATGGTTTGAGCATCCAAAAGAAGTGGTAAACTGTGTTTCCCTTCTTCAAATGCAATGTTTTTATCTAGAAAGACCCTTTTTCTCTTCTCATTAATCTTTCCCGCATCAGACACAAAAACCCTGTGCCCATGCTTATGGGCTAACAAAGCAGCGCCAAAGCCACTTTCTCCGGATCCTAAAATTACAGTCTTCTGCATTTACCTTAATTTTAATGTTGCCAAGGCCATAATGGCAAACAAGATTCCTAAAATCCAAAAGCGTACAGTAATTTTTGCTTCTGGAATATTTTTTTTCTGATAATGGTGGTGTAGAGGAGACATCAGGAATATCCTTCTTCCTTCACCGTATTTTTTCTTGGTGTACTTAAAATAGCTTACCTGAAAAATGACAGACAGCAGTTCGATTAAGAAAATCCCACATAAAATGGGGAGCAATAATTCTTTCCTTAGGGTAAGGGATAGTACGGCGATTACTCCACCTATCATCAAACTCCCTGTGTCTCCCATAAACACTTGAGCAGGGTAGGAATTGTACCATAAAAACCCAACGCAAGCCCCCACAAAAGCCGAGCAGAAAATCACCAACTCACCTGAGTTAGGGATAAACATTACATTTAAATATTGGGAGAAAATGACGTTCCCGCTGATGTAGGCATAAATGGCAATAGTTAGGCCAATGATTGCGGAAGTTCCTGCCGCAAGCCCATCAATTCCATCTGTAATATTGGCCCCATTAGAAACAGCAGTAACTACAAATATTACCAATAGTATATAGAGAAAAGGGGTGAAGTTTTCCCCTAAAAAACCAAAAACAACATCATAATTAAGCTCATTGTTTTTGAGGAAGGGAATCGTTGTTTTCATGGACTTTACATCCTCAAAGGTGGGTGTAGCCACCAATCCTTCTTCAATGGATACGCTATCGTGAAATTCTCTTACTACTACATCTTCATGGAAGTAAAGGGTGGTTCCGACGATGATACCAATCCCAACTTGACCAACAATTTTAAATTTTCCAGCTAACCCTTCTTTATTCTTTCTGAACACTTTAATGTAATCATCCAAAAAGCCGATGGCACCCAACCATAGTGTGGTTACCAGCAAAAGAATGATGTAAATATTATAAATATTAGCAAAAAGAAGGGTAGGGATTACTATTGCAGCCATGATCATTACACCGCCCATTGTAGGAGTGCCTTTTTTCTCCACTTGTCCCTGAAGGCCTAGTTCTCTTACCGTTTCTCCAATAGATTTTTTTCTGATCCAATCGATAATGGTTTTACCCAAAGTGATAGTGATCAATAAGGAAAACAAGGAAGCCATGCCTGCCCTGAAGGAAATATACTTAAATACTCCAGCTCCAGGGAAATCAAATGTTTGGTCGATATAGTCAAAAAGGTGGTACAGCATCTTAATCCTTAGATAAAAGCTTTAAAAGTTCACTTACAATTTTTTTGTCATCAAAAGGGTGTTTTACTCCTTTTATTTCTTGGTATTTCTCATGGCCTTTTCCTGCGATAAGTACAATGTCACCAGGTTTGCAAAGGTGGCAAGCTGTAGTTATTGCAGATTTTCTATCCTCCATTGAAATGATTTTTCTTTGGTCTATTGGGCTGAGACCTTCTTCCATATCCTTAATGATGGATATAGGGTCCTCTTCTCTTGGATTGTCAGATGTTAGAATGACCTTATTGCTGAACTTACAGGCAATTTTAGCCATCATGGGCCGTTTGGTTTTGTCTCTGTTGCCACCGCAGCCTACCACAGTAACCAAAGTTTCTGTTCCGGTACGAAGTTTTTGGATGGTTTTTAAAACGTTTTCCAAAGCATCAGGGGTATGGGCATAATCGATTATGGCAGTGATACCACCTTGAACCAGAATGTCAAATCTCCCTTCTGCTCCTTTTAGCAGTGATAACTGTCTCAATACTTCTTCCTCATTCTCCCCTAGGAGTTGGGCAATGCCCAATACACCAAGAAGGTTGTAAGCATTGAATTCTCCAGTAAGTCTGAACCATACGGATTTCCCACCAAGGTCCATCTCAAGACCTTGTATGGAGTTGTCGATAATTCGGGCCTTAAAGTCTGCAGGATACTTTAAGGCAAAAGTGTAGTGTTTGGCTTTGGTGTTCTGAAGCATTACAAGGCCCCTTTTGTCATCGGCATTGACCAATGCAAAAGCCTCTTTGGGTAATTCGTCAAACAGTTTTTTCTTCGCCTTTATGTAATGGTCAAAGTCACCATGATAATCCAAATGATCATGAGATAAATTCGTAAACAGAGCCCCTGTAAATTTCAACCCTGCCGTTCTTTCTTGGATTATGGCATGAGAACTGGCTTCCATAAAACAATGGGTACAGCCTGCTTCAAGCATCTTGACCAGCAGTTTATTAATTGAAATGGAATCAGGGGTAGTATGACTTGCAGGAATTATTTCCTCCTTGATTTTATTTTCAACTGTCGATAATAGCCCTGTGGAATAACCCAGTTCTGTATACAATTGATGCAATAAGGTTACGGTGGTGGTTTTTCCATTTGTACCTGTTACCGCAACAATCTTAATTTTTTCTGATGGGTTCCCGTAAAAATTGGCGGCCATCAATCCCATAGCTTTAGGAGCGTTTACTACCTGAACGTAGGTGATCCCTTCTACCAGGTCTTCTGGTAAATGTTCACATACTATCGCCATAGCACCTTTAGTTATGGCTTTCTCAATATAAGCGTGTCCATCCACTTGCGTGCCAGCAATGGCAATAAACACAGCACCTTCATTGACTTCTCTACTGTCAAATGTAAGTTGACTGATGTCTACCTCCATATTTCCTTTGGTAGAAACCAATGAAACTTTGTACAATATGTCCTTTAACTGTTGGCTCAACTCAAAGATAATTTAATGATTTGTTCATTTTTATAGCTTGTTCCTTTAGATAAGGATTGGGAACTTACCCTTCCAGATCCTGAGAATTCCACTCTAAATCCTTTGTTCTCTAATATATAAATGGCATCTCTTAAGGTCATGCCCGTAACATCTGGCACCACAGGTTTTTCAACAGCATTTCCTACCCACTGTATGGATTTATTGGAAACCCTGGATTGAACCCATGTTTCATTTCCTGCATAATGATTGGAGATGCCCATGCTATTACATATCATTTGCAACTCTTCAGCTTTTCCCGCTCTTATGTAAGGGAACTCATCGTTATTGACACGTTGAAATTCACTTTTCTCTGTTTCTTTCCGTTGTATGCTCATGTCCTGGGCATAAATTTTATCAGCAATCTCTTTAAATACAGGAGCTGAGATATCCCCACCATAGGCATTGAATCCATTGGGGCTGTCAATTACCACTATGGCACTGTATTTCGGTTGATCCGCTGGAAAATATCCTGCGAAAGAGGTATAATACTTCTGTGTGTATTTCCCGTTAATTAATTTTTGCGCAGTACCTGTTTTACCAGCAATAGCATAGGTATCGGTAGAAATATTTCTGGCAGTACCTTTTTCTACTACTCCTTGAAGTAAATCCTGGAGTTGGCGGATAGTTTTTGTAGAAGCAATGTTTTTTACTAAAATTTCTGTTTTGAACCTTTCCTCGATGGTATTTCCTCTTGAGATTTGCTGTACAATCATGGGCTTCACCATGGTGCCTCCATTTGCGATGGCATTGTAAAAGGCCAATGTTTGTAATGGAGTAATCTTTAATTCATAACCAATAGACATCCATGGTAAAGTTGTGCCATACCAGTTTTTGTCATCAGGATGCTTGAAGTAAGGAATGCCTTCACCTTTTAACTGAAATCCTAGAGGTTTGTCTAGCTTCGCTTTTTCAATGTAATCGATGAATCGCTGAGGTTGGTGTCCAAAATGTTCATCTACTAATTTTGAGATGCCGACATTTGAGGATTTTTCGAAAACATCCCGAATAGAAAGCATGCCATAACCTCCATGTTTGGCATCCCTCATGTACCTGTCATAAAATTTATAACTTCCGTTTCCAGTATCTATACTGTCATTTAAATTGATCTTACCTTCTTCAAGTAATGCCATCATGGAGAGCAATTTGAAAGTAGATCCAGGTTCTGTCAAGCCTTGTTCACCCACGGCATAATTATAGTATTCACCGTAGCCATAGGAGTTCTTGTTTTTTTCTAGATTGGCAATAGCTTTGATATGACCTGTCGCTACCTCCATCACAATCACTGATCCAAAAGCTGCATCTTTGTTGATCAATTGCCTTAATAAAACAGATTCAGCTACATCTTGTATGTTAACATCCAATGTAGTGACGATGTCAAATCCATCAGTAGGTTTGATGTCATCAGCATCGTGCAAGGGCTTCCAGCTACCTCCCACGATTTTCTGAAATAAGGCTTCACCATTTCTTCCCTGCAGGTATTCATTAAAGCTGTATTCCAAACCTGCACCATATTGGTCCTCATTTAAAAAACCGACTGTTCTTCCTGCTAAATTTTTAAATGGGCGATATCTTTTATCAATTTTCTCGAAAATCACACCACCTCCCATTCTTCCTTTTTTGAAGATGGGCCATTGAGACATTATCATTTTTTCTTGATAATTAATTTGTCTCCTATTTAATATTAAGTATTTCTTCTCTTGATTTCTGGCGTCCAGAATCATCCTTTTGTATGCGTTGGCAGATCTATCTTTATAAAAATTAGCAAGGTTTTGAGATAGTGAATCCACACTAGCTTTCCAATAAGGGCTCTTATCAATAGAAGGGTCTATGGCTACTCTATAAAAAGGTAGACTTGTAGCCAATAGGCTTCCATCTGTACCATAGATGTTTCCTCTGGTAGCTTTTACTGGTCGGTATTGTAGGTTAATGTCTTCGGATAACTGGCGCCATCTATCACCATCAACCATTTGAATAAAGCCTATTCTATAAAAAATAGAACAGGCAATAAGGGTTACTGCCAAAAAGGAAAGCCTTACACGGAGCAATATGGATTTTTTTATATTCACTTTTCCAATACTATTTTCTGTGGGGGTTCCTCTATTTCAATGATGCCCAAAGGCTGAATTTTTTTTGCTACTTCAGATTGCTTACTTGCATACATGTATTCTGCTTCTAGGGTGGTTACATCTGCACGCAGATCTTCCACCTCCTGTTGAAGCTTGTCGATTTTTCTAATTGTATTCTCAGCTTTATAGTTGCTCCATATGTATACCATGGCTAAAAATGAAGCGTACAAAAGAGGGAGAACCAATTTGATTGGTACATTTTCGCCTACAAGTGCGCTTACATCCATTTTTCGCTCTATGAAAGCAAATGGATTAAACCTGGATTTTTTTTGATCCCGGGATGATTTGATCGGTTTCTTATTTTTAAATGTGTTTACTCCCATGATCAAAGTTTTTTTGCAATCCTCAACTTGGCACTTCTTGCTCTCTTATTTGTTTCTATCTCTTCCTGTTTTGCCACTATAGGCTTTCTGCTTATAGGTTCTAGTGGTCGGATCGGATTGCCATAAAAATCTTTTTCAAGCTCACCATGAAGTTTGCCTTTGGTCATAATGTTTTTGACCATTCGGTCTTCAAGTGAATGGTAGCTCATTATTACCAACCTTCCTTCACTATTCAACAACTTGGTACTTTGCTCCAGCATTTCTTCTAAAGCAGCCATTTCCTGATTTACTTCGATTCTTAGGGCTTGAAATACCTGGGCACTATATTTTGCATATTTGCCTCGTGGCGCATATTTGTCAAGAAGGTTTTTGAAATCCGGAATGGATTCAAAAGGGATATTAGCCCTGGTAGAGACGATGGCTCTTGCTAGGGTTTTGGCATTCCTTATTTCTCCATAAATACCAAAAATCTTATGGAGTGCTTCTTCTTCGTAAGTGTTCAAAATAGTAGCTGCAGAAACATCTCCTGATTGACTCATTCGCATGTCCAGCTTTCCTTCAAACCTCGTAGAAAAGCCTCTTGAAGGCTCGTCAATCTGGTGTGAAGAAACGCCTAAATCGGCAAGGATGCCATCTACTTTTTCTACACCGTATATCTTCAGGTATCTGCGTAAATCCCGGAAATTGGCCATGACGAAAGTGAATTTTTCATCGTCAGGGGCGTTTTTCTCTGCATCAGGATCCTGATCAAAACCATACAAGTGTCCCTTGTCTAGCTTTTTTAGGATTTCACGAGAGTGCCCACCTCCTCCAAAGGTCAAATCGATATAGGTGCCGTTAGGGTCTATGTTTAAACCTGACAGGCACTCTTCGAGCATTACGGGAATATGGTAGGCTTGATTATGCACTTTTACCTAAGAATTTTTTGTTTAAATCACTGAATCTTTTTTCTTCTTTACTCATGAATGCTTCATAGCATTCCGGGTTCCAAATTTCAATTTTTGTACCTATACCTATCACAATGGCTTCTCTTTCTAATTGGGCATGACGTAGCATGGTTTTGCTAATCACAAACCTGCCAGTAGCATCTAAATCTACTGGGGATTCCCTCCTGAAAAAGGACCTTTTGAAAAACCTTACATCATCATCTGTATCATCTAGGCTGGCCAATTTGCTATGGTCTTTTTTAACTTCAACCATCGGTATCAATTCGAGACATGGCTCCAAACCTTTGCGCAGCATCATTTCCTGACCCAAGGATTCAGGTAATAAAGCCTTCATTTTTGAAGGCAATACCAACCTGCCCTTGGCATCCAATTTACACTCAAATTCACCGGTGAATGATGCCATACCTGTTCTTCCTGCTTACTGATTACAAAAGTAGTAAATAGCTAAACACTTTTTACCACTTTGCCCCACTTTTTACCACATTGCTATAAAAGTATCCAAATCTAACTAGAATCACAATTATTTTTAAAAAAATAAACGGATGGCTGCAGGGCTTACAACGGGCTATGAATCAGCAGGTAATCATCAGTAAATATACGATTTTATGAGTTTAAAGCCAGATTTTGGGGGTTTACTTGCCCTAATAAAAAGTTGAATATCTGGTGTGTTGAATAAGTGGGGAAAATTCCCTTAAATTCCCAGTGTTTGCCTTTTAATGTAGGATTTAAGGCTATTTTTTTCTTTCGATGGTGTAAGTTACCAAGGTTTCCAAAGAATTTTTAAAAGGGGACTCCGGGAAGTTTTCTAGTAAGGACAATGCTTCTTGGTAATAATTGTTCATTATTTTTTGAGCGTATTCCAGTCCACCAGATTTTTTAACAAAATCTATAATTTCATTGATGGTGCCTTTATTCTCACTTTTATTCCGGATCTTAAAAATGATTTTTTTCCTATCTACCCAGCTTGCATTTTGGAGTGCATAGATGAGTGGAAGTGTCATTTTTTTCTCTTTGATATCAATCCCTACAGGTTTACCGACAACGTCTTCTCCATAATCAAAAAGGTCATCTTTGATTTGAAAGGCCATTCCCACTTTTTCGCCAAAGAGTCTCATTTTCTCAATATTTTCCTCACTGGATCCAGCAGTAGCAGCTCCTACAGCACAGCATGAAGCTATCAGGCTTGCTGTTTTTTGTCGGATAATTGTATAATATACTTCTTCGGTAATGTCCAGTTTACGGGCCTTGGAGATTTGTAAAAGTTCACCTTCGCTCATTTCCTGTACGGCATTGGAAACGATTTTAAGTAGTTCAAAATCACCATTGTCCACACTAAGTAGCAGGCCTCTTGAGAGTAAATAATCTCCCACGAGGACAGCAATTTTATTCTTCCACAGGGCATTGATAGAGAAAAATCCCCGCCTGTAGTTGGCATCATCCACCACATCATCATGCACGAGTGTGGCCGTGTGCAATAATTCTATTAAAGCCGCTCCTCTGTAGGTTGATTCTGAAATATTGCCACTTACTCCTGCAGTTAAAAAGACAAACATCGGACGCATTTGCTTTCCTTTTCTACGGACAATATATTGGGTAATATGGTCCAATAATTTCACCTTGCTCTGCATAAAAGAGCGGAACTTCTTTTCGAAATCAGCCATCTCAGTGGCTATCGGGGCCTGTATCTGCTTTAAATCTTGGTTCATTTGAGCTTTAGATGGTGCAATAATACAATCTATTCCACCATTGACAAAACCACCCAATTGATAATTCTGTTTAATGAATTTTATTTTTGGTTATCTTTGATCAACTAAACTACATAAACTTGACCGACGACTATATCAAACACCAGTATGAGCCAATCCTTCCCAAGAAGGATGAATGGCCTGTGGTAAAGCTAAGTAAGAGCCGTAAAGAATTTATTCAACAGGTGGTGGAGTCGAGTGTTGACAATATTAAAGGGCTTACTGGCAATCAGTTACAGGCGCTTAAGGAGGAGTTGGAAATCACCCTCTTTAGAGAGAGAATGCGGATCAAACAAAATCCATGGGTGGTTGACCCTGATGATGAGAAGGACTTTTGGGCCGCTGTTAAAACATCACTATTGGAAATGGATGCGGACCAGCAAATAGATGATGAAAAAAAGAAACAACAATACTTTGAAGTTTTAACAAGAATTACCCGAAGGTATGCTGAGGAAATAGCGAGTAATTTTAAACACAGTCATTACAAGATGACACGAAGGATTGTATCCTTTGGCTTTTCTCGATTGCTAAATACTTCTAGGGTTAAAGGATTCAGGTCTATTTTCAGTAACCAATACAGGCTTCAGGATAAAATTCAAATTATTGGTGAAACCGATCAGTTAAGGGATTTGGCCTCCAAAGGAACCATCGTGATGGTGCCAACTCATTTTAGTAATTTGGACAGTATACTGATAGGCTGGACCATAAGTACTTTGGGTTTACCCCCTTTTATTTATGGGGCAGGACTAAACCTATTTAATATTCAGATTTTCGCTTATTTTATGAATGCCTTGGGTGCTTATAAAGTGGACAGGCGAAAAAAAAATCAGGTTTATTTAGAAACACTAAAGACCTACTCCAGAGAAGCTATTCAGTTTGGTTGCCACAGCCTTTTTTTCCCGGGAGGTACACGTTCCCGAAGTGGAAGCATAGAGTCCAAGCTAAAACTTGGCTTGTTAAGTACAGCCATTGAAGCACAAAGGGCCAATTTTCAAACTGAAAATAAGGAATTTGGTAAGGTGTTTATCGTTCCGGTAACTATCAATTACCATTTTGTACTCGAAGCACCAAGCCTTATTAAGGAACACTTAAACCATACCGGACAAGAACGCTATTACAGTGAGTCTGACGAATTCTCTACTTCTTATAAAATCTCAAAATTTTTAGTGAAATTTTTCACTAAAGGGTCTGACATTTCTGTGTCCATTGGCAAGGCCATGGATATCATGGGTAATTATGTGGACTCAGAAGGGAAAAGTAGGGATGCCCATGGGAGAAGCATTGATTGCAAGGATTACTTTATGGTAGATGGCAAAGTAAATGTAGATTTGCAGCGAGAAGAGGAATACAGTAAAAAGTTGGGCAAAAGAATCGTGGAGGAGTTCCACAAAATTAATAGAGTATTTAGCAGTCACCTGGTTGCTTATACAGCGTTCAGGTTACTCAAAAAGGAGAACAATAAATTGGATCTTTTTAGCTTGCTTAGACTTCCAGAAGAGGATCTTTACTTGCCTTATGAAACCTTCAAAGAAGCCTGTGGGCAGGTTTTGGCTAGGATTCATCAACTAAGAGAGGAAGGAGCTGTCCATATGGCCCCACACCTGAATGTGGGGCTTGAGGAGATCATACAACATGGCCTGCAAAATGTAGGGATGTACCATGCCAAAAGACCGCTCAAAAGAAATGAGGAAGGAAATATCGTTACCGAAGACATAAGATTATTGTATTATTATCATAACAGACTTGATGGATATGAATTGGAGAAAATCATCTGAAAATAAACCGATTGGGGTAATTGGGATCGGTAGTTTCGGAACGGCTATTTCCAATTTACTGGCTGAAAAAAACAATGTGTTGGTATATGCTAGGGATGAAGCGGTAGTCGAAGCCATCAATAAAACCCATATGGTCAAAAACCGAAAGTTGGCCCCAAGTATAAGGGCGACCACTGATCCGGAGATGGTATGTGATTCTTGCAATGTCATGTTTCCAATGATCCCCTCATCCGCGTTTCGAGAAGTAATGATAAGGTTTGCTCCCTATCTACATCCTTATCATTTTTTAATTCATGGGACCAAAGGACTGTCTCTCAATCTGCCAGAGGGTAAGGATCTGGGGAATATCAAAAAAATAAGACGTAAAAATATTTGTACCATGAGCGAAGTGATCATGGAAGAAACGGTAGTGGAAAGAATAGGATGCTTGGCAGGCCCAAATTTGGCCAAGGAGCTTTTAGAGAATCAACCTGGGGCCACGGTGATAGCAAGTAGGTACAATGAGGTAATTCGAGAAGGACAGCAGCTTTTGCGATCCGATAATTTTCAAGTTTATGGAAATTCTGACATTATCGGTGTTGAGCTTTCAGGCGTGTTGAAAAATATCATAGCCATTGCCTCTGGTGCCTTGTCAGGACTTGGACTTGGCGACAATGCCAAAGGACTTTTGATCTCAAGGGGAATGGTAGAACTGGTTTACCTAGGCAAAGCCATGGGAGGTAGCACCAAATCCTTTTTAGGACTAGCAGGCGTAGGAGACCTTGTGACCACCTGTAATTCCACACTCTCTAGAAATTACACTTTGGGATTTAGGCTGGCCAAAGGAGAAAAACTTACCGATATAGTGGCAGATATGGAAGAAGTGGCTGAGGGGGTAAATACTGTTAAATTGATAAAGTTGTTTTTAGAGTCTACAGATTTACGAGCCCCCATCACAGAAAACCTTTATAAGGTCTTGTTTGAAGATTTAAAAGTGGAGGCAGCCCTTCAATACCTGATGAAGTTCCCAATCTATACCGATATCGATTTTTTTGATTAGTGACTTTGTTGCTCTTTTTTTTAACCGATTCAAGGATTTGGCCAACTTCTTTATGGCTATTAGTAGGGATAAAAAAGGGAAGTGGTATTAGGAGATTGTGTGAGTTGATGGATTCAGGGCTTAATGAGATGACCACGGTTTTAGAATGATGGATGTATTTGATAAAAACAGCTAGGTATGAGTAAGGTGTTAATTTTTGGAGGAACTGGATTTATAGGCTTAAGTCTTGCAAATCATTTAAAAGAAAAAGGATTAGTCCCTATTTTAATTGCTAGGCATAAACCTGATCCATCTATTAAACATGAATTTCGAGAATGGGATGCCGTTACGTTGGAGGAATGGGTTGAGGACTTAAACAATGCCAAGGCAATTGTAAATCTGACAGGTAAAACTGTTGACTGCATCAAAACTCCGGAAAACTGTGATGTGATTCTTAGGTCAAGAGTAGATTCTACAAAAATTATCGGAGAGGCAATTAAAAAAATTGAACACCCACCTAAGGTTTGGGTACAAATGTCCACGGCACATATCTATGGTGATCCACCTTCTCAGGTGTGCACAGAATCTTCATCCACAGGGTATGGACTGGCCCCGTTTGTTGGTAAAGCTTGGGAAAAGGCTTTTTTACATGCATTACCAAAGAATATAAGAGGTGTTAGGCTACGTACAAGCTTTGTTATTGGTAGAAATGGTGGTGCATTAAAAAGTCTAAAGCAGATTGCCAAGTTGGGATTAGGAGGGAAAGTTGGAACTGGCAGGCAGGGGATGAGTTGGATTCATGAGTATGATATGAACGAATTGATTTACCAATCAATTTCTAATGAGAAATATACAGGAATGTATATCGCAAGTGCTCCAAACCCAGTGTCCAATACTGAATTTATGAAGCTATTGCGGAAAAAGTTAGGCCTGTCAATCGGATTATCAGCACCTGAATTTATGGTTAGGCTTGGAGCGAAATTGATTTTCAAAACAGATCCCGAACTCGCCCTTTATGGGAGGTATGTCAAATCAGAAAAACTTCAATCCGAAGGTTTTATTTTTAAATTTCCAGAACTAGAAAAAGCACTAAACGACTTGTTGTAACTTGAAGAGCTTGGAACATGGAAATGTTCTCTATTATGCAGAGGGTTCAGTTAATTCTTTTGGTTATATTTGTTTGTGCTGCTAAGCCATTGGGCTGAACAGTTTTTTCCATTAAATTTAACCGGATGATTTTGCGTTTGAATACCCTCGTTATTGTTGGGCTACTTGCTTTATGTTTTTCTTGTGTTGAAAAAGAGCAGCAGCCCTTTAGTTTTGTACAGTTGTGTGATACACAGCTAGGAATGGGTGGTTATGAGCATGACATTATGACATTCAAGCAGGCAGTTGTACAGATAAATGAGCTCAATCCTGACTTCGCCGTAATCTGCGGTGATCTGGTTCACAATGCAACTGACAGTTCCTATTCAGATTTTCTGGACATTATGGAGACACTAAAAGTGCCCTGCCATTTGGCACCCGGAAATCATGATGTTGGAAACGTGCCCAATGATACAACACTAAGTTTTTACAGAAAAACCATAGGGAAGGATTATTTCGATTTTCAAAACAAAGGATATTCGTTTATTGTGACCAATACCCAATTATGGAAAGTCGATATAGGGGATGAATCAGCTAAACAGGACCAATGGTTTGAAGAGACCCTTAAAATTCAGGAAGCTAAAGAACTTCCCATATTCGTTATTGGGCACTATCCTATTTTCCTGGAAAATCCGGAGGAAGAAGAGAAATATTACAATATACCTCCAATTAAACGCAAATGGATTTTAGATTTGTTTAAAAGCAATAATGTTTTGGCGTATTTGTCTGGACATACGCATAAATTGTTGGTTAACAATTATGAAAACATTCAGTTTGTAAGTGGTGAAACTACCAGTAAGAATTTCGACGAAAGACCTTATGGATTTAGGCTTTGGGATGTTTCTTCCGACACTATTCAACATCAATTCGTTCCTTTAAACCTCCCGCAAGAAAAGTAAAGATTTGCAGTAAAAAAGGTTCATCAATCAAATAGGAGACCATAAAAGAGGGGATGTCAATTTTCCCATCTTATTGATATTTAAGGAGTATTCATCTATTTAATCAAGAAACGCCACTATGAGCACAACCCAATACCAGCTTGTTTTTAAAATAGATGTCAATCATGCCTATTTTAATGGAGGAGAGGAGCCTGACCTATTTTTTAATCCTTCCGTTTCTTCCAACCAATCCTTTAAAAGGTTGAATTTTGTAGTAAATGGAAGGAAGGGCGGCATGGATTTATTTGCCAGGTCTCCCTTTCCATTGGTAGACTATTTAAAGACAATAGTTCTTGAAACTGGGATTGAGTTCTTTGATTTTGACATTCTTAGCAAGGATACTTCCTTCACTACTTATACTGACTTTCCTATAGACGGCTTAGGCTTGCTAAAGTATTCAAGTGATGATAAATTGAACCATACCGAAAATGAAATGACTGTTCTTCACCCTATATTTGAGAGTGATCTATATGCTTCTGCAATAGGGATGGTACGTGTCAGTTTGAAGGACTTAATAGCAACTTTAGATGCTGGGAGAAGTGTTCATTTTAATATCAACTTCAATTCAAGATCAATCCAATGGCAATATCATATAATAAATTATAGGGGACTACCCTTAACGGACATTTCCATTGCTAGTGATTCTGGCATTCATTTTAGTGGACCAACTGAAGTAGTCCTTGAAAATAATCAAACCGCACAGCAATTTGATAGCAATGTTTTAATTCCATTTAGGCAAAATCCTGAACATTCATTTGATTTATTAATGGGAGGAAAAATAATTGTCAAGGGCTTACCTAGTCCAAGCCCTTTAGGTGTTTATCCACTAGAAACTGACTCTGAGAAGATAATGGTCGCTGCTATGTACGTTAATGTATAGAAATAACTATCCCAAAGGAAGCTTAATTGTGCAGCTGAACTTTCTAGTCTTAAATTTTTTATCAATAA
Source organism: Cyclobacterium amurskyense (assembly GCF_001050135.1). GTDB lineage: Bacteria > Bacteroidota > Bacteroidia > Cytophagales > Cyclobacteriaceae > Cyclobacterium > Cyclobacterium amurskyense. The sequence continues at coordinate 3,205,264 of NZ_CP012040.1, forward strand.
GTTTTTTCCGTATTTAGCTTAGGGTAGCTTTTCTTCGAAAAATCACCATAAACTCAATTTACCTCACTAAGTTTCTTCTAGCCCTAAAACGTAAGCGGCATCAACTGAAATTCGATCAAGCGTGTTTTTCTTTATAAATTGGCTTTGGTTGGTTTGTTGGACTTGATCTCTTTTACAAAAATAACTATGGATTGCCCTTCTTGGTTGGGAGGTATGGTTGGTGGTGCCGCCGTGCCAGGTGTGGGAATTGAAAATGACTACAGAACCTGCTTCGGCTACTATTATTTTCTCATCGGGATGTGAATCCATTGGGTCATTCATGGACTCGGCGGGTAATTTGGGTTGTAAATGAGTGCCTGGAACTACTCTGGTAGCACCATTTTCCTTATAAAAGTCATCCAATAACCAGATCGAATTACAAACCATATAATTCATGTTTTGAATGGATTCGGGCCAATCCACATGTAGTTTTTGTAAGCCTGCACCAGGGAGTGCTGCTCTATAATTGAGTGAAGAAAGCTTGAACTGGTCACCAAGAACCAGGCTGATGGCTGCCAATACTTTGGGCTGAGTATAGAAGATGTCAAAGGCAGCACCTTTGTTTACCAGGTCACCTAATCTTGTGGCTCCTGACTCCTTTGGATGCCGGATACTGGGAGATTGCATCAATTCCGACCCGGCATTTTCACCCTCTTCTTCAAGTATTTCGTTTATACGAAGCCTTATTTTATGTAGGCTCTCATCTGAAAGTAACTTACCAAGGTTAAGGTATCCGTTTTTTCTTAAAAATTGTTGTTCCTCTTTCGAAAGCAAATCTGAAGAAACGCCCATTTTTTGGAGATGTTCATTCATAGTCTTTTGGGTTTTATTGGTTTTACGAATCAATCAAAGCAATATTTATTCAAGTTTCTCCAATCTTTTCAATAGTGGAGGGTGTGAATAATTGATAAACACATATAGAGGGTGTGGATGGATGTCTGAAAGTGTTTTTACCGAAAGGGTTTTCAATGCAGTAGCAAGGGGAGGACCGCTGTAAGTGGTTTTCGCAAAATTATCTGCCTCAAATTCATTTTTCCGACTCAAATAATTCATTCCAATTCCTATAATCATAGATATAGGCGTAAATAACATGGAAAAACCAATAATATTGAGGTGTACTGCCATTTGACTCCCCCCAAGTGCCAAACTCAAAGGTTCGCTGAATACAAATAGTGAGAGGATATAAAGAATTAATCCTGTTTGAATAACTCCTGCCACCAGTCCGGATTTTATATGACCTTTTTTATAATGACCGATTTCATGGGCCAATACGGCTACCAGTTCTTCCTGCGTATGCTGGGCTATTAAAGTGTCGAAAAGCACTACTTTCTTTCTTTTGCCAAAACCGGAAAAAAATGCGTTGGCTTTTGAAGAACGTTTACTGCCATCCATTACAAATACATTTTTCAATGAGAAGCCCACTGAGTTGGAGTAAGAAGTAATGGCCTCTTTCAATTCACCATCTTCTAATGGAGTAAGTTTATTGAATAAAGGCAGAATCAAGCCGGTATAAAATAAGTTGGCCAAAAGCATAAATAGAGAGGCTACGATCCAGAAAATCCACCAGAAATCCTGACCCAATTCAAGGATGAGCCAAAGTAGAGTTGCAAGTAAGCCCCCTCCAATAATGATGGAAAGGAGATAGCCCTTTAACTTATCCATGAAAAATGTTTTTACGGAACTGGTATTGAAGCCAAAGTCATTTTCTATTTTAAATGTTTGGTAATAGTCAAATGGAATAGAAAAGATATCTGAGCCTATGAAAACAATTCCAAAATAACAAAGTGTGAGTAATATTGGGTTTTGAATGTACTGCCTGAGCCACTCGTCCAACCATCCGAATAGGCCAAACCCGATCAATAATAAGGTAATTACAAATGTAAGGGTGCCCGTAATCAAGCCAAATTGGTAGCCTGCTTTCTGATAGGCTTTGGCTTCTTTTAATTTGTCAGCATCAAGATAGCCTTGAAGGGTAGAGGGTATTGCCTCGGTTTTTTTGTTGACATTGAGGTAGTTTATGATTTTTTCAAATACATAATTAAAACTTACTACCAGAAGCAGTAGGTATTTGATTGTCTCTTGGTCCATGGTACAAAATTATTAAAATTTAGGACATGGCAGTATGGTGTCTCTTTTTCTTGGAGCGCCAGGGTTTTTTGGAGGGAAAATATAGGAAAGACTGATTTCATGTGCACCACCGGACTGAATGCCTAGCTTAGATACAGTATAGTCAAAGCTATACCCAATATTTAGCCCTGTAGGCAAATTAAATCCGACCATTAGAACTACAGCATCCCTGTTGCTTTGTTTTTCTACAGGCTTATATGGAAGTCCTCTATACCAAAAGCCAAGCACAATTGGTTCAAAATAAAAGTACCCACCAAGGTCAAGTTGCTCAAATGGGCCCTGTCGTTTATAATTGATGGTTGGGGTAAAATACCTCTCTTTGTAGGTATGTGTAAAATCATTTCTAGGCGAGCCTCTTCCTAATGAAATTCGGTAGCCGGTGTGAATGGAGTACTTAACAGGTAATCGGCTGAAACTCTCGTCCAAAAAACTTTGATTGGGTTGATTTATATGGTGGGTAGAAAGACCAAACCAAAAATTATCAGTAAATACAAGCCCTCCAAACGAAACTGAGAAAAAATTTACCGGATCGCCAAGTCCAGGGATGTCATTTCCAGGTAGAATAGGGCCAAATGGGTCGGCAGGGTTTATTTGATTGGCAAAGACGAGGTTTTCATAAAAGCCTACGTCCCGGCGCATATAGCTTGCCTGAAAACCTGGTTTGAAATACAAGTTGTCTGCTAGTTTAAGCTCATAAGATAAAATACCGGAAATATGGGTAGACTGCAGCCCTGAAACTCCTTCTGTGTCATTTGTAACCAAAAAGCCAACACCTATGTTGTAATCTTCCACATAGGTGTCTCCATAAGCAGAGAAAGTAGAGAAATTGGCTTCCAGCCCCGGCCATTGGTTCCGGTAATTCACACCAACTCTGGTAGCAAGTTCTGCACCTGCAAAGGCAGGGTTAAGGTAGAGTGGAGCAGCATAGTATTGACTATATTGAGGATCCTGACCATAGGCATGAAATCCAGTGGTCAATAGCACTATGGTTAAAAAAACTGTATTTATTTGTGCCTGAAACAAAGATTTATTCGTTTATTGAATACCAAACAGTTTATAAACGTATAGCAATTGTAAACTGTATGCAAAGTTGCGCCTAATTTATGAAATCTAACCATTTTAAAAGCATATTTAAATTTATTATTAAATTAGTATTTATATTTTGTTGTATAAGTACTCCCATAACACTTTATTCTCAAGGCTTTAATAACAATGAGTGGATCTTTGGATATTGTGAAGGAGGGGATAATAATTACATCTCTTTCGGTAAGGATGGTAAAGCCAAGGTTGAAAGCCTTTCTGGGGATATTACACTAGGAAAAGCCAATACGGCCATGGCCATTGATCCTATAACTGGAGAAATATTGTTTTATACGGATGGGGCATTGGTTTACAATTATCTCAATGATGCCATGCAGGGTGTTGTAGGTGAGCTGGGAGGAGTAGAAACAGCCCGGCAATCCGTAGCTATATCGGCACTTGATTATGATCCTAGCCCTGGTGGATCCAGAGATTTTTATATTTTCTACATCGATCCGGCTGGTCAGCTTCAATACAGTCTGGTGGACATGAACGATCAGGGTGGAGCACCTTCTAATCAACCAGCGGCAGGTTCTGTGTCACAAGGTGGAACAGTGGGGGATGCCCAAGGAGCAATTTTAGCTGTCAAATCCGGTAGTTCACCTGATTATATTGTCAGCTATGACAATGGTAATCTTACAGCCAAAAGGCTGGAGGATCAGCCGGGCCAGTTCACAGCAGCAGATACATTATCCTTAGGATCAGCACCGCAGACAATGCTTTTTGATGAAGATGCTGGTGTATTGTATATAGTTCCCAACAATCCGGGAGAAGACTTATTAGTGGTTCCTTTTGATGCTGATTCAGGTTTGTTTGGGACGCCGGAAGCCTTGGGAGGTACTGGTGGTACTGAATTAATTACAGGTTTGGCCATCTCTCCAGATGGAGATTTTCTGTATTATTCACAAGGCGATGAATTGAAAAGGTTTTTTATAAGTGAGGAGGAGATTGCTCCAGAGATTCCTGCTAGCCAAATTCCTGATTCTACTGCTGTTTCATTACCCCTTACCGCTGAAATATTTAAGATTTATGATGTTAAATCAGGCCCTGATGGGCAGCTCTATTATATTTATGAAGAGGTAGAGGGTGGACCTCAGTATGTTGGCAGAGTAAGCAATCCTGATGAATGGACAATGATAGGATTGCTTATTGAGGAACTTCCTTTTGATGGGAGTGATTTTTGTGGAACTGTTTTCCCTCAATTTTCACCAAATATAGATTTGGGACCAGTGGTGGATTTTACCTGGGAACCGGAGATGCCTTGCATGAATACTTCTATTCAATTGACAAGCGAAGTTACCCCGTTGAATTACCGGCCAGTAAGTTTTGAGTGGGAAATTTTGCCACCCCTTACGGATGAAGATGGAGAAGAGATTGAAATGGACCTTTCAGTTGAACACTTGTTATTGCCACAGGAAGCTACTTCCGAACAACAAGTGACCGTAAGTCTTACCGTTACCTATGCCAACGGGGAAACTGGGAATGTGACCAAAAGCATTTCCTTGACAGAAAATAATTTGACGGCACAGTTCAGTCCCTCAGATACCACCCTTTGTGAGCCATCGTGTATTGATTTGATGCCCTTGTTAGAGGCGCAAAGTGAAGGTGAAGACGGAGGTCAAGGTGGGCAACAAGGAGGCGGAGGTCTTGGAGGTGGCACAGGTGGTCAAGGGCAGGGAGAAACGAATTATGAATATTTCTGGTCCAATAAAAGAGATGAAGGATGGGGACCGGAAGCGCCTAATGAAGTTTGCGAACCAGGTTATTACTGGGTTTTGGTAAGAGAACAAGGATCTACTTGTTATGCTTATGCAGGAATAAGAATAAAAATTTGGGACATTGAGGACCAAAGCAATAATATCTGGTATTTTGGTGATGGCGCAGGTTTGGATTTCAATAGAGATCCAGATGATCCAAATGCATCAACTCCGAGGCCTATTGAAACCCCACACCCGCAGGATATTCCAGCAGGTGTGACTACCGTTTCAGACCAAACAGGGCAAGTTCTGTTTTATACGGATGGACAAACCGTTTGGGACCTTAATGGTGATCCAATGCAAAATGGCGAAGATATTGGCGGGGACAACCTTTCTAGCAGTAGTGTATTGGCCGTTCCCATCGCAACAGATGAGACCCTTTATTACTTATTTACTACTCAATTGGGAGCAGGAGGTCAGAATGAAGTAAGGTATTCTCTGGTAGATATTAAAGGTGATAACCCTGATGGTATAGGAAATGTAGTCACCAAGGACAACCTTTTATTTAGTCCCAGTACCCAACATTCTGCAGCTTTTAATTCTGGAGATACCATCTGGGTAGCTTTTCATGAAAAAGGGAACAATACGTACCGCTTATATCCCGTGAATGATGATGGCATAGCCCAGCCAGTTTTTAATTCGGTTGGTAGTAATTTTGATTTTGGGGATGGTTCAGGTACCATGAAGTTTTCCTCTGATGGGGAGAAGGTGGCAGTCACCTTTAAGGAAGGTGGATCCAATAAGCTTGAAATCTTCGATTTCGACCAGGAAACTGGAGAAATGACACCTTATGCCTTACTTGATTTGGGTACTGAGGGAGATATTTATGGATTGGAGTTTTCGGATGATACCAATAGGGTTTTTGTATCCTATACCAATGGAGGTCCGGGTATTGAAGAATACTATATCCAAGGTTTCGAAGAAACGGATAACAGTGATCCGGAAAATCCTGTTACGACAGTCTGTCCTGATTGTTTTGAGGAAGCTAAATTTCAGACCGAAATAGAAAGTTGCATCTTATCTAGTAAAGCGGTGATTTCGGGTACTGAAAGTTTGCCTTTAGGCGCATTGCAGATTGGTCCGGATGGGCAGATTTATTCTGCGGTAGTAGGATCCAACCAAATAGGTCAAGTTCAGGTTGGTGGAGCCTGTAACCCCTCGACCTTTACCCAACAGGGCGTAGCACCGATGCCGGGTACAACAAACTTAGGATTGCCCTCATTTGTCCAAAACTCAGGAAGTTCCATTCCAGACCCAAGTCTCGATGGGCCAGATAGGCTTTGTCTGGGGAATGATATTGGAGCCAGAGGAGTTTTTGAAGGTGGTGGTGAGCCAGATATTGATATTTATAATTGGACAATATTTGATGCCGAAGGAGAGGTTGTTGATGAGTTTTTGAATGGAGGAGAAGATTTTCAAGAGTTGGAATATTTCTTTCAGGAAACAGGTGTTTTTACTGTACAATTGCAGGTAGATAGGTGTGGAGCACCTTGGGAAGAAGTGTTTACCCATGAAGTAGAAGTTGTTCCTTCCCCGGTAATCACGCTGCCTTCTGAAATATCTCTTTGCGGTGAGGAAATAACATTGGTAGCGGTTGATCCTGATGATCCAAGAATTGGTGAATATATATTCCGTTGGGTAAATGCAGCAGGAATAGTGGTAGGAAATAGTAATGAGTTGACGGTCACTGAAGAGAGTATTTATACAGTGCTTGTAGCCTATGATATTCCTGAAGAATTCAGAGATGAAGATGAAGAATATCAGACTTGTCCCGTCAGTCAATCGGTTTTTGTAGGTCCACCCTTTGAGTTTACCATTGATCAGTCAGCAGCCGCTGTCTGCTATGGTGACTCCGTGAGCTTTTCTCCGGATACACCAGTATCGGGGACTTGGTCCATACGGTTGGGGACAGAGGCTGAATATAGTGTTATCGGAGAAACGCAAGAGCTGAGCTTGAATACAGGAGACCTGGAAGGACCGGGAACCTATGAGTTATTGTTTCAAACAGCCGATCCACTGAATAGTAACTGTACAGTAGAAAGAACAGCTACTTTAGAGGTGACAGGTTTGCCTGAATTTTCTGTTGTAGATGTTGATCCTTCACAGAGTTGTACGGTTACCAATGGGAGCATAGTCGTGGAGGTCGTTTCACAATTGGATAGCTTGGTTTTAGTAGGGGCAAATGATGTGTTTAGGGATATCCAACCAAATACCCAGCTTAGCTTTGACAATTTGGCTCCCGGTAACTACACCTTTACAGGTTATATTGGATCTTGTGAGATGACTCATTCAGCTGTAGTGGAAAATAACACACCACCAGATGATCTTGTCTATACGGTTTCCACTCTTCCTGAGTCTTGCAGTGATTCAGGGCCTCAAAATGGGGCTGTAGTAATTGTTTTCGATGGGGATCCAGTTTCAGGCGATTACACGATTACAGATTTGGCTACAGGGGAAAAATTCAATGCCACGTTTAGTGATAGATCAAGTATTAATGTAGTACTTCCAGCGGGTACTTATTCTGTTGAAGTCGCTAATGAATTGGGATGTACTGTTCCAGATCCAGGAACCTATGAGATTGTATCAGGAGAGGAAGAGGTAGTGTTAACAAGTCCTGGTTTTTGTGGGGGAGTAGTGATAACGGAGATTTTGGCTGAAGCTGATTTGTCCTTTGTAGATAAAATTGAGTGGTACAATGTAGTAGGGGCTTCAAAAAATTTGATTGTAGGTGAAGAGCAGCTCACTCTGATGGTAAGTAGTCCAGGGACTTATGAAATTCACTTATTAAATGCTGCGGGCTGTCTTTTGGGAACTGGACAAATTACGATTAATCAATCCGATTCGACACCACCATCTTTACTGCCAAATTATGACATTTGCAAATCTTCAAATGACCTGGTTACGCTTGAAGTAGGTAGTTGGGACAGTTATGAATGGTCTAAAAATGGAACTGTAGTTAGTTTGGACCCTTCCTTCACACCCATTGAGGAAGGAAATTATGAATTAATGGTGATTGATTCAGAGGGATGTGATTATACCATTAACTTTACCATTACTGAAGTATGTGAAGTAAATGTGGTCTATCCGAATGCCATTAGACCTGGGGATCCAGATAGGGGTTTTCTGATTTATACCACTGGACAGCTTGATACCCTTACGGTGTTAATTTATAACCGATGGGGAGAATTGATTTATTTCTGCGAACAGGAAAACATAGCTGAGAGCATTTCTGTTTGTGCTTGGGATGGATTGGTCAATGGAAGAAAAGTACCTTCGGGAACATATCCTATCGTTGTTAAGTTTACCAATGAGAAACAAAATGTTAACAAAATAAAAAGAGACGCAATTGTCGTCATTGAATAGTATATGATAGTATTGATTTCCCCAGCCAAAACCTTGGACTATGATCCTTCAACTGTTAGTATTAAAACCCAACCTGAGTTTAAGAAGGAGATTGGCCAATTGGTAGAGATAATGAAAAAAAAGTCTCCTAATTCCATTCAGAAATTAATGGGGGTAAGTGAAAATTTGGCGGAGTTAAATGCAGGACGATACCAGAGATTTTCGGAAGTTTTCAACGAAGAAAATTCAAAACAGGCCCTTTTGGCTTTTAAGGGTGATGTATATACCCATATAGACGTGGCCTCTTTTTCTGAAGAAGATTTTTCCTTTGCCCAAGAAAATTTAAGAATTTTATCCGGACTTTACGGGCTTTTGAGGCCCATGGACATGATTCAGCCCTACAGGTTGGAAATGGGGATTAAATTGAAAAATAAAAGAGGTAAAAATCTCTATGAATTTTGGGGGGACAAAATTACCAATGCACTTAATGAAATTGCCCTTGGGCAACCTGTGATTAATTTGGCATCGAACGAATATTTTAAGGCAGTAAAAAAGAAAAAACTAAAATCTAACCTAATTAGCCCTGTTTTTAAGGAATATAAGGATGGGACTTACAAGAATATTGGGATTTTCTCTAAACAAGCAAGAGGGTTAATGACGGATTTTATTATTCGGAATAAAGTGAAGGATCCAGAGGTACTTAAAACTTTTAACGAAGGCAGGTATGAGTACTCTGAAAGTAAAAGCAATTCTGAGGAATGGGTTTTTATTCGGTGAAAAAGTGGTGAAATCACTTTTTAAATTAGTGGACTTCCACCCATTTTAACCCGAAATATGCAATAGACATTCTATTAGGTGCTGAAATCGCTTTAAAATCAGCCACTTCGTTGCTGTTTGGAGATTTCACCATAGCGGTGCTATGCTAAAATCTCCAAACAGCCTGATTTTCTTGCGATTGCAACACTTCCCGTAAACACGGGACAGGCTTCACCCCTGACTATTGTCAGGACGGAGAAATCCTATTACATAATCCGGGTTTAAAAAGATTTTAATCCTAATTGAATAGAATTTTGGAAGTTGTAATTGAAAAAAGGGAATTTGATGTTTTAATACTGTAGGTATTGTTTCTTAATTATTATCTTTTTTTAAATTTTCGAAATATTTAGTGGGTGTTTTCCTCTTTTTTTCAGATTTATTTGGTAAACTTGGGAAATTTAATTTTTGAAATATGATAAGCGTAGACTTGATTGCAGGGGCTCGCCCTAATTTTATGAAAATTTCTCCTATTATAGATGCGATTAACGCAGCTGCAGGAGAAGGAAAGGCAATAACTTTTAGACTGATTCACACAGGTCAACATTACGACAAGAACATGTCTGGAAGCTTTTTTGAACAATTGGGCATTCCAGAACCGGATGTAAATCTAGGAGCAGGTGGTGGAACCCAGGCTGAACAGACAGCAGCTATAATGGTCGGTTATGAAAAATTGCTAATGGAAAGTGCCAAGCCGGATCTTTGTCTTGTAGTAGGAGATGTAACATCTACCATGGCCTGCGCCATAACAGCTCAAAAACTACATGTTAAAGTAGCTCATGTGGAGGCGGGAATTAGATCAGGTGACTGGTCCATGCCCGAGGAAATTAACCGAATGGTTACTGATAGCATTACCAATTATTTTTTCACAACTTCAGAAGTTGCCAATGAAAGCCTCAGGAAGTCAGGAATTGGAAATGAAAGGATTTTCTATGTTGGAAACACAATGATTGATACTTTACTCAAGCATCAACCAAGGTTTCAGCAACCAGAAGTCTGGAGTGAAATTGGTCTGGAAAAAGGCAAGTACATTGTCATGACCTTACACAGGCCTGCCAATGTGGACCAAGAAGAAAAACTAAAAGAACTTATACAAGAAATTATTGACCATTCAGGAGGTTTGCCTTTAGTGTTTCCGGTTCATCCAAGAACCAAGAAGATGCTACAGAATCTAGGCATTTCTCATGAAAGGTTACACATGATAGATCCTTTGGGATACCTGGAGTTCAACTACCTTGTACAAAGTGCAAAAGCGGTTGTGACAGATTCAGGTGGAATAACGGAGGAAACTACAGTAATGGGTGTGCCATGTATGACCTTAAGAGACAATACAGAAAGGCCTGAAACCATCACTGAAGGCACCAACGAACTGCTAGGAACAGACCCTAAAGCAATTAAGCCAGCCATGGAGAAATTGTTTTCAGGGAGTTGGAAGAAAGGTCAGATTCCTCACTTATGGGATGGTAAAACTGCTAAAAGAATTGTAGAAATTTTGGTGGATAAGCTAGGTTAATTTAGCTGGAAGAAACAAAAATACATTTACTGCCCTTTCTGACAATAAAAGATAATTTCATTTTCAGGAAGGGCATGCTTTTTTATTAGCTCTTCAGGAAGGTTCCGAACAAAATTATTTTCTAAAACCTTTAAGCCTGATTGGCTAAGTCTTTTGGCATAATCTTTACCGTACTTTCTTACATGGTCACTTTGCCCAAAGACCTTTTCTCTTTCTTTGGGATCTGTAATAGAATTGTCTTCTAGGGTAATTTCCTGCTCATAGACGGGTGATTGTATAATTCCCCAACCGTTGGGTTTTAGTACCCTATTGATTTCAGCACAAGCTTTCAAATCATCTGCCACATGCTCGAGTACATGGTTGCAAAAAACTACGTCAAAAGAATTATCAGGAAAAGGAATCTGGTGAATGTCCATTTTGACTTCTGCCAAAGGGGATTCAATATCGCCAGTGATGTATTTAAGGTTTTTTAATTTTTTAAAACGATTCAGAAAGCACAACTCGGGGGCAACGTGAAGTACTTTTTTTTGCGCTGAAAAAAAATCTGTTTCTCTCTGTAAAAACAACCACATGAGACGGTGTCTTTCTAAACCCAGACAATTGGGACACAGTGCGTTTTCACGGGCAATTCTCCCGTAGGGAAGGAATTTACTAAAGCTTTTTTGGCAAATATTGCAAGAAACATTTTTGCCCCTGTAAAGTATTACGGCGATTTTTAAAAAAAAATGGCTAAAGAGTTGCAGGTACTTTCTAGGAATATGACGAATTGTCCAGCTAATCATTGATTTCATATTGCAAATATATAAGGTAGCATTGAAATGGCACTTTGTTTAATCCGAAATATGCAATTGTCATATTGATAAGAATAAAGTCAGTATCCTATCTACTTATTTAGTATTCATAAAACAGGTTAGTGTCAATGCAATTTTTTAATTATGATAATACCCTTGTTTGGTTTTTCTTATTTAGGCAAAATCTTAACGAAGTGTTGGATTGACCAAAGATAAATTCTCGTTTTAGGTATGGGATTTGTGGTATAATGGACTGAAATTTTTTTTATAATGTGGTTTTTTTAAATAGCAAAGATGGATTGTGAACCTTATTGATAAATAAGGGTTTAATAATATTCACCGCAAAACTTGTGTCTAAAGTTGTCGTTTCAATTTAAATGTCAAGAAGACACTTTAGTTATTATTCTAATGGCTATATAAAATGCTATGTGGGGAAGACTTAGGTTACAAAATGTTTAAATTTGAATGTAATTAACTTAATCAAAATGAAAAGGAATCTGATATACGTCGCCATAGGGAGCATATTAGTCATAGGAGCCTTGTATTTTTTCTTTGCCTCAGGGAGTACTGGAGTAGAAAACAACATTCTCGCTACTGTAGAGCAAGGAGAGTTTCGTGTAGAGATTACCACCTCAGGTGAGTTGGAAGCACTACGCTCAGTACAAGTTTTCGGCCCTGCCGAAGCAAGAAGATTCCGTATTGGTAGTTTTACCATTGACAAAATGGTGGACGAGGGTACGGTAGTTCAAAAAGGAGATTTCATTTGTTCTATTGATAAAACTGAGCTGTTTGGACGACTTGAAGATCGACGATTAGACTTAGAGCAAACCAGGGCCCAGTATGAACAAATTCAATTGGATACTTCTTTAAACCTTAGGGTAGAAAGGGACAATATTCTTAATCAAAAATACATTGTTCAGGAGCAAGAATTGATTTTGGAGCAGTCTCAATTTGAGCCGCCAGCAATTATCAAACAAAATGAATACAATGTTGAAAAGGCCATAAGAGAGTTGGATCAGGCTCAAGAAAGATACAGGATAAAAACGCTTCAGGAAAAAGCCAGAATGATGGAGATCGCAGCCAAACTTAGGGAAGATGAGCTGGAAGTGAAACAGATGGTTGAAGTACTGGATAAATTTGTTGTCACAGCCCCACAAGATGGGATGGTTATCTATGTGGATTATAGAGGGACTAAAGTGAAAGAAGGTTCTCAGATCAACTCATGGAATCCAGTGGTAGCAACTCTACCTGACCTTACCACCATGCAAAGCATTACCTATATCAATGAGGTGGACATAAGAAGGGTGAAAGTAAACCAGCAAGTAGAATTGGGAATGGATGCTTTTCCAGACAAGAAATATACAGGTGAAGTAAAAAAAGTGGCCAATGTAGGTCAACAAAGGCCAAACTCAGATGCCAAAGTATTTGAAGTGATCATCGAAGTAAATGAAAGCGATCCACTGTTGAGGCCATCCATGACTTCCAGTAATACTATAATAGCAGATAAATTAAATGATGTTTTGTTTGTTCCTTTAGAAGCTGTCAATGTTGCCAATGACAGTATTAATTATGTTTACTTAAGGAATGGTACCAAACAGGAAGTATTGTTAGGAATGACCAATGCCAACGATGTAGTGATAGAAAAGGGATTGAATAAAGGTGAATATGTTTATTTAAACACACCTGATTGGGGTGAGAACATTGCGATTAATTTGCTTGAGGAATTGAATGGAAAGAGGAATTTAGACAAGGCAAAAGAGGAAGAAGAGCCTTTGGCATCAGCCACTAAATCTTATTGACACTTATGTAATTTTTTCACATTAAATAATTGAATCCTCAGACAAACCAATCAAAATATATGTTCAATGAAAGGTTATTAGCCAACTTCCACATTGCTTTCGAAGCCGTTTTAGCCAATAAGGTTCGCTCATTATTAACGGCATTAGGAATTATTTTTGGAGTTGCTGCCGTAATTGCGATGCTCGCTATCGGCACAGGTGCCCAACAGGAAATCCTGGAACAAATTAAGCTTGTGGGGGTCAATAATATAGTAGTAGAGCCAATAGTAGAGCAGATAGAGGAGCAGGTGGATCAAAATAGTGGGATGGATAGGGAGAAAAATAAATTTTCTCCAGGACTAAAGCTTGAAGATGTTACTGCAATTAAAAATATCATTCCAGGAATCAACAGAATCAGTCCTGAAATTGTCATGGATACCTATATAGTAAAAAGTGGTATTAGACGATCAGCAAAACTCGTAGGAGTAGATGTTGCTTATTTTGATGTACTCGATTTTCAATTGAAGGAAGGGCGAATGTTTAGTGAACAAAACCTCGTTCAAGGAAATCCAGTTTGTATTATAGGCAGAAATGTGGCAGCCAGATTTTTTCCCAATGAAAACCCAATAGGTAAAAGAATAAAAAGTGGTAGTCAATGGCTGGAAGTAATAGGAATTCTTGAGGAAAGAATTGTCTCCGAGTCCAGTATTTCCAAATTAGGCATAAGAGATTTTAATATGGATGTGTATATTCCCATTCAAACCATGTTGATCCGCTACCGAAACAGGGACCTGATTACAGAATCTCGATTAAATGATTCAAATGGAAACACTTCTAATAATTACCACCAAATAGATAAATTGGTAATTCAGGTGTCAGACAGTGAGCTGCTTAATCCCACAGCGGAGGTATTGGCCAAAATGCTTCAAAGAAGGCATTTTAATGTGGTAGATTTTGAAATAACCATCCCTGAGCTATTGCTAAAACAACAACAACGGACACAAAATATTTTCAATATTGTTCTTGGAGCAATTGCAGGCATCTCTCTTTTAGTTGGCGGAATTGGGATTATGAACATCATGTTGGCATCAGTAATGGAAAGAATAAAAGAAATTGGCCTAAGACTTTCGTTAGGAGCGAAGAAAACCGATATTGTCAATCAGTTTTTATTTGAATCTGTTATGATAAGTGTTAGTGGTGGCCTAATAGGCGTGATTCTGGGAATTGTTCTGGCACATTTGGTGTCCACTTTTGCAGATTTCCCTACGGTCATTACCCTAAGTTCTATTATTCTGTCTTTTGGCGTAGCCGCCACTGTAGGATTGGTATTCGGTATCACTCCAGCGAAACGTGCGGCAAGCCAAGACCCTATAACCTCTTTGCGCTATGAATAAAAAATATTTAATTGTTACGGGTATCTTTCTCATTCTGACTTGTTTTTCTGTTCGTGCTCAGGAACTTGTAAGTTATACACTAGAAGAGATTATTGAAAGAGCGAAAAACCAATCTCCTGCGGCATTGAATGCAGATACAAGAAGGGAAAACAGATACTGGACCTATAAACTTTACCAATCAGACTATAACCCACAATTGAATCTGGAAGGAACACTGCCAAGATACTCTCAGGCCTTCAATAGTGTCGAACAACCGGATGGAACCATTGAGTTTCGAGAAGTCCGACAAAATTACGCAGATCTTGAGTTGGGATTGCGACAGGTAATTGCCCCTACTGGCGGCACATTATCCGTGAATAGTTCAACAAGTAGGTTTGATAATTTCCTAGCGGCAGACAATGAAAACCAGACAAGATGGAATGGGGTTCCGATTAATGTTCGTTTGATTCAACCTATTTTTGCTTTTAATCGGTATAAATGGGATAAGAAAATTGAACCCTTCAGGTACGAGGAAAGCAAGAGGGAATATGTTGAAGAAATGGAGCAAATAAGCAGGATAGTGACCCAAATGTTTTTCGAGTTTCTCATTGCTCAGGTAAATTTGGACATTGCATCTTTAAACTTACAAAACTCAGAAGCTATACTAAAGATTGAGCAAGGTAGGTACAATATTGGGACTACCTACGAGGATAAATTGCTCCAAGTAGAATTACAAGTCCTTGAAGCCCGACAAGCGGTTGCGCAGGCGAGGTTAGATATGGAATCCTCTTCCTTATCACTAAAATCCTATATTGGCTTGAATGAAAACACTACCTTAAACTTATTATTGCCTAGTGATATTCCTGATTTTGAGGTCGACGTACAAAAGGCCATTGAATATGCTTTCCAAAATCGATCGGATGCGATCAGATATAAACGACAAAGAACAGAAGCTGAAGCTCAAGTTGCTCAAGCAAGAGGAGAAAGATTTCAAATGAGTTTGAATGCCAGTTATGGATACAATAAAGCCGACTTGATGTGGTCAAGCATTTATTCGAATCCAAATACCCAAGCCTTAGTGAGTTTAGGTATTAATGTTCCTATTCTTGACTGGGGCAGGAATAAAGCCAGAATGAGTATGGCCAAAGCTGATCAAAAACTGACTGAATTTGAAATAGAACAGGAAATCATTAATTTTGAACAAGAGATTTTTACCAAGGTAAGAAAGTTTATCATGCTTATAGACCGAGTGGAGATTACTAAAACTTCTGACTTGGTGGCAGACAAACGTTATGAGATCTCATTCAGAAGGTACCAAAGTGGAAATGTTACAATAACTGACCTTGGCATAGCTCAGCAAGAAAAGGATAAAAATAGAAGAAGTTATGTAGAGTCTTTAAGAGATTATTGGATGGCATATTATGAGCTTCGTGAGCTTACCTTATACGATTTTGAAGCAGATTATCTATTATATACGCCTGATATGGGCTTTTTGGAAGACTGATTTGATAGCCAATTTTTAAGCTTATAGAAGCAGCTTGGGTTTTGTTAGCACCTATTGCCTGAAATAGCTTACATTAACAATTATTCCATTGTGTGAAGTTTCCCTGAAAATACATGTAAAGTCAAAGATTTAAAATAAAAAATGCATCCGGATAAAGGATGCTTTTTTTATGGCTTGCTAAGCGGGAATGAAGTATCCAATTTTGATCCCGAAATAGGCAATAGACAATCTATTACGTCCTGAAATCGCTTTAAAATCACCCACTTCGTTGCTGTTTTCAATTTCACCATAGCGGTGCTATGCTAAAATCTCCAAACATCCTGATTTTCTTGCGATTGCAACACTTCCCGTAAACACGGGACAGGCTTCACCCCTGACTATTGTCAGGACGGAGAAATTCTATTACATAATCCGGGTTGAATAAAATCCTTGTTCTAATAATTCAGTCTTAATGTGGCCAAGGTTTGGTAATTCTTTCTTTGATATAAGCCTTATAAGAATTCCCTAAACAATAGACTCCTGCGCCAAACAGGAGAGCGATATGAAAAAGACCATTGTTATAAACCCCTAGTATAGCACTAAAGGCATCCATAAATGAATTCGTTTGGAGAATATGGTCTCTTACCCATCCTATCGAAAATACCACCCGAATAAAGATGGACAATAATGCCAAAATACCTGCTCCAATTCCAATTAAAGGTTTCTTATAATGAATAAGCAAACCAAAAGCGGCAAAAGTCTCTATGGCAGCTAGAATTATTGACCAAAATAGGTTGTATTCCAGAGCTCCAATAAGTTTTAACTTCGTAAATCCCCCAAACAATAACAGACATGCAAGGGAAATTCTGATTATATGACCTCCAATGGCCTCAATTTTCAGGTATTTTAAAAATGTTTCCAAGTAATCAATATAAGAATTAAACCCAAATATTTCATAATGGATGTGTTTTTTATTCCCTTAACCAATTAAAAGAAGCATTAATAATAGGAAGAAAGAATAATTCACCCTTTATCAAAACAGTATAGGAATCATTTAACTTGAATCAATGCCAGGCTTCCGTTATCTACTGGCGGTGCAATAGAGCGCTTATCTCCACCATCAAGGAGAATGCTTTTTCCCCAATTGGCTTCTTCTAGGCTTATCCAATTCAATTCAAATTGTTGGGGATAGGAGCTTAGGTCTAGCTTTACTTCTCCTCCTTCAGGGAAATAGAGCAAATAAGATTCACCTGACTTACCGGACAGAAAAGCTTCATTTTCCTCACGGTTGGACAAATTTTCCATCATGGGTTTCAAATCCCATAATTTAACCTTTTCTTCTATTTTTCTCATGGTTTTAATGCTTTGGATTGACCAATTGCTTAATCCCAAACCATGGGGAGGTCTATGGAATCTGCTAGAAGCAAAACCTCCTAAAATATTTCTAATAAAGGTACTGACGGCATGCTTGGTAGAGATTCCTCTGGAAAGCCAAGGCTGGTGTGCATCACTACCATAAATTTTGACTGAATTCACTGGTCTTGGTCGCTCCGTTATATAAGCAAATACATACTGTGCATTGTTCCAGTTTTCTTCTTCTATTTTATGGCTGTTTTGTGAGATGTCTATAAAGTCATACTTTTCTGGATGATCTAAAGTCCTTTTATGTTCTGCGGATGTAAGATCCCAGTGATCCCACATTTCTGTCATGTTAATGTTCGTATCTCCAGATTTGTCCCTTAAGAAAGTAGCCCAATAACTTGCCCATTCTTCCACACCACTTGTTTCATTGTCCAAGCAGTAGAGGACATTGTTGTATTGTAGAGAAATGGAAAGCAGCTTTTCTACAAATGCTTCCTGGTATTTCAAAAGTACCTTATTGTCCTGAAGTATAGGGGGAGTGAAAAAGAAAGGTTGTTTGTTTTGCCCCGGATGATCGGGATAGAGGCTATCCAAGCTTGCTTGTTCGTAGGTGTAATTCACATTGTTTTTAGGGTTGTAGGGGTCTGTTTGCCATTGTTCTCTGGCATGGTCGAAGCGGTCCCAAATCTCTATTTGAACGATAATATCCCTTTCTTTTGCCAGTTGCAACAGGTTTTCAAATCTTTGCCAGTATTTTGGATTCCATTGTTCAAGGTCATACTTTCCTTTCTCATTTTTATAGAAGGCCTTCTCATCAGTTTCATCCCGGTCACTCATGGTATTTCTGATATAATTACCCCCCACTAGCGCTAGACTGTCCAGGTGAGATTTCAAATGAGCCAATTGAAATAAATTGTCATTGTCACTTGCCCCTAATAAAAGCACAGGCTTTCCCTGATATTCCCAATAGCTTGGGTTTTCTGACCAAGGCTGAATACCTGTTGGTAGTTGTTCTTCTTTGCTTTCAATTTTGTTGTTACAACTAGTTATCAAAAAGAGAAAGCATAATGGAAGGATAAAGCTGGAGTAGGGAAGTTTTTTCCAGTTTTGATAAATGCGGATGTTATTGTGGCAGGATCTTGAAGTAAAGTTTAGTCGAGGCAAATTCTGCCCTTTGACCGTTTTATGAGATCTTTTAGTTGAGCGCTTCATGGTGGTAGCTGTCATATTGCCGTATTTTATTCTTATTCACTGGGTTGATAATTTTCAGATAAGCATAATAATTATTTTAGCACAAAAATTTTATGTAATATCCAATTTAAGTTATACCTCTAAAGTAACATTTAACCCGAAATATGCAATAGCCATTCTATTACGTGCTGAAATCGCTTTAAAATCAGCCACTCCGTTGCTGTTTTCAATTTCACCATAGCGGTGCTATGCTAAAATCTCCAAACAGTCTGATTGTCTCGTCCTGAAAATGGTTGACACTTTTGTTTTTCAAATATAGTAAGTGTTTTAATTTCTAAGAAGTTTCATTTAACTTACAGTACCACGATAAAGCGGAGGCAAGCTCTGCTGAGGAGCAACTTGCCAAGGAATAGTCGTTTGGTCCGATAGCGTTGCTATTTTCAGACCGGGCCTTGACAGGTTCGGTCTTCTTTTTCCAATTATATTTCTTTCCAATAACGCGTTCGGTATCATGCCTTGTAAAACCTTCGTCATGTACTTGGTTAGGTGTTAGATTTCCTAAACTCTCGTGTGGTCTCATATCATTATAGATTTTGATAATTTTAATGATGTATTTTTTCGGGTTGATATTTGTTTCTCCTGCAATATCCTCCAGCCACTCTTCCTTTAGGATTCCATTTACTCTTTCCGCTATGGCATTTTCATGTGGTGAAGCGGGCTTCGTCATACTGATCCAAACTTTCTTCTTTTTCAATAGGTCGGTGTAATCATAACTGCAGTACTGTACCCCACGGTCCGAATGATGGACAAGGGAATAATGGTTAATGTTTTCTTGAGACTGGAAAGCCACCTTCAGGGCTTCAAGTGCTGATTCAGCCTTCAGATCCAGAGAAAGATTCCAGCCCACTATTTTCTGGGAATAAGCATCCGTAATAAGATACAGATACATGACTTGCCCATTTAGTAAAAGGTAGGTAATATCGGAAACCCATAACTGGTTGGGCCTGTAGACAACCATGTTTTCTACCAGGTTATGGTACTTCCTAAGCCAATGATGGCTTTGGGTAGTGAAAAACTTCCTTTTTCTTTTGGTTACTAATAACCCGTTCACTCGAAGCAAATCAAACAGTTTATCCCTGCCTATCTTGATTTTCATTCCTATTAGGTCTTTCTGAATCAGAGGGTTTATCTTTCTCAACCCCCATCTGGATGTTTTGGCCTTCTTTCTGATCTTTAAAACAAGACTCAAGACCACCTCTTCCTCAAATGCCCCGCGGTAAATATAATTTAAAGCTTTATAGTAGCCCTGCCTGCTCTTGCCAAACAATTCACAAAGTTGGGCCAAACTTACTTTTGGTTCTTCTTCTCTGAGTCTTTGAACTGTTTGGCACCAGACTTTTTTTCAAGATCTAGCCCATATTCTTCTTTGGCAATATCTACCATGATCTGGTATGCCCTGCCCTTCAAACGGCTAAGCTTCAGCTCTTCTTCAAGTTGCCTTATACGGGCTTTTAACTCACTATTGGAATCCTCTTTTATTGCCATGTTTTTTAAAATCGGAAGAGGATCTTTAGGAAGCCTTCTTTCAAGACCAGCAAAAATCCTCATCCATTCCAAGATAGCGGATTTGCTTTTAATTCCATAAATATGCCTTGCCTGTTCTTTGCTTAAAGTACCTGAAAGTACTTCCATAACGATTTTTCTCCTTGCATCTTCGGAGAACTTTTGTAATTCACTCATTTTGTCCGATTATAGGTTTACAATTTTTAATTAAATTGTGTCAACCTATTTCAGTACACGACCGATTTTCTTGCGATTGCAACACTTCCCGTAAACACGGGACAGGCTATTACGAATCCTATTACATAATCAGGGTTTAATATTTTTTTACTCGATACTCAATGCATTTAAACTTCAAATAAAGCTGTAATTTTAAATGAAGGAATCGAATTAAGCCTTGCTTCAGTTTCTTTTTAGGTTTATTTTTCTCTGAGTATACACTTTTCTTATGGAGTTTCCCCATGCTTGATGGGGAAAACGAGTTTAAAAACAAAGGCTTTAGTAAACCCTAACATAAATTAATCATTTCCTTAATATGGCTTAACAATCAGACTATAAGATCTATGACACTCTTTTCGTCTATTATTCTAAAACCTTGTTAGCCTTAAAAGCGCTTGTGCTGTTCCGTAATTTTTTGAATGAAATCTACTTATGAGAAAAAGAAGGCCCCACTGTCTAACTGGGGAAATGGATTAGGTAGAAGTTTCAGTGGTTAAATATGCAGTAAATGAAAGCTAAAAGAAAAAAATATAATGAAAGTAATGATCCTTGGGCTTCTGCCCAAGGATCTCAAAATTGTTATTAAAATTCAGCATTTCCTGGGGTTCTTGGAAATGGTATTACGTCTCGAATATTGCCCATGCCAGTAACGAACAGTACCAATCGTTCAAAGCCCAAACCAAAGCCAGCATGTGGTGCTGTTCCAAATTTCCTAGTATCAAGGTACCACCACATCTCTTCCTTGCTTATTTTTAGTTCGTCCATTCGTTGACAAAGCTTGTCCAGGTTTTCTTCCCGCTGAGAACCACCAACAATTTCTCCAATTCCAGGAAAGAGAATATCCATGGCAGCAACTGTTTTGTTGTCAGAATTTTGTTTCATGTAAAAGGATTTGATCTCTTTTGGATAGTCAGTAAGGATTACCGGCTTTTTAAAGTGTTTTTCTACCAGAAATCTTTCGTGTTCCGATTGGAGATCCGTACCCCATTCTTCGATAGGGTAGACAAACTTTTTCTTTTTATTCTGTTTAGAAGCCTTCAATATTTCAAAAGCTTCTGTGTAAGTGATTCTAACAAATTCGTTTTGAGTAACAAAATCCAGTCTTTCCAATAGACCCATATCACTTCTTTGATCTGCTTTTTTACCCTTCTCTTCCTCAGCTGCTCGCTTGTCCAAAAACTCCAAATCCTCTTTGCAATGCTTTAAAGCGAATTTTATAACGTACTGTAAAAAATCCTCAGCAAGGTTTTGATTGTCTTCAGCATCGAAAAAGGCCATCTCTGGTTCGATCATCCAAAATTCTGCAAGATGTCGGGTTGTATTAGAGTTTTCCGCTCGGAAAGTGGGGCCGAAGGTGTAGACCTCAGACAAGGCCATAGCAGCAAGCTCTCCTTCTAACTGGCCCGAAACCGTTAAATTTGTGGCCCTTCCAAAGAAGTCTTCTTGAAAATCAAGCTCTCCTTCTTTATTTTTTGGAGGGTTTTTAAGATCCAATGTCGTAACCTGGAATGTTTCACCGGCACCTTCTGCATCGGATGCAGTGATGATTGGTGAGTGAATGTAGACAAATCCCTTTTCGTGGAAATATTGGTGAATCGCAAAGGAAAGTTGGTTGCGCACACGAAAGATTGCCCCAAAGGTGTTTGTCCTAACTCTCAAGTGAGCATTTTCACGTAAGAATTCCAAAGAGTGTTTTTTCGGCTGAATCGGAAACTTATCAGGATCGGCTTCTCCCAGTACTTCTATAGAGGTGGCTTGGATTTCAGTAGATTGCCCAGCACCCTGAGAGTTTACGATTGTACCGGTAATTTTCAAACAGGCCCCAGTATTTGCTTTTCGAAGAATATCTTCCGAAATTATTTGAGGGTCGGCCACACATTGATAATTTTGGATACAAGACCCATCATTTATGGCGATGAAAGTTACGTGCTTATTGCTCCTTTTGGTTCTTACCCAACCCATTAGGGTCGCTTTTTCCTCTGGAGTAGGGTTCTCCAGTAAATGTTTTATTTTAATTCTGTTGTTAAATGACATGACGATTCCTTGTTATAAAATAAAAAACCCAAAAGGGCGCACATTTAATTCGAATGCAAAAAAACGATATAATACGCTTTTTATCAAAATTTTGATCTTATTTCCTAAATTTGAATTCCAATCGAGTTTCTTCGGAAACTAGATGGAAATAACTCAAACCATTAATAGGTTTTAATATATGCAGAAACTGAATTTAAACCAGATATTATCTCAGAAATTATCTCCTCAACAGATTCAATTTATCAAACTGCTGCAGGTTCCTACTGCTGAGCTTGAATCCAGAATTGAAGAGGAGTTAGAGATTAACCCAGCCTTAGAGGAAGGGAAAGACGTGGACGCTGAAACCCAACAGGAGGAGTTCGGAGACAATACTGACGGCCCAGAGTCTAAAGATGACAAAGATATCAATATCGAAGATTATCTTAATGAAGAATACGGTGGATATAAAATGCAAGGGGATGGAAACTATTCTTCAGATGAGGAAGAAAGAGATATGCCCTTATCAAGCTATAGTTCTCTTCATGAACAATTGCTATCCCAGCTTAATTTCCTGAAATTAAACGATACCCAACGTTTGATTGGTACGCAGTTAATAGGAAGTATAGAAAATGACGGCTATATAAGGAGGGATCTTGAAGCCATAATTAATGATTTGGCATTTAGTCAGAATGTTGAAACTGATATTGACGAAGTAGAGGAGATACTTTTTAAGATTCAAACTTTTGACCCTCCAGGTATAGCTGCAAGAAATTTGCAGGAATGTTTGATTATTCAATTAGAGCGGAGAAATGCCACAGAGGATCCTGATCCCTTGGTGCCAAGAGCTATTTATATTGTTCAGGAGTGTTTTGAGGAATTCACTAAAAAGCACTATGATAAAATATTGAAAAAAGCAGGAATCAAGGAGGAAGAGCTTAAGGAAGTAATTCACTTGATTACAAGATTGAACCCTAAACCAGGAGGCGTTTCTGACGGTATGGTTCGAAACCATTATGTGATTCCTGATTTTATATTGAATAGTGTGAATGGGAAGTTTGAAATTGTCTTGAATTCAAAGAATGCTCCTGAATTAAAAGTCAGTAGGTCTTATTCTGAAATGTTCAATGCCTATGATAAAAGTGATAAGAAAGACAAAAAACTAAAAGAGACAGTGTCCTTTGTCAAGCAGAAATTGGACTCTGCCAAATGGTTTATCGATGCCATCAAACAAAGGCAACAAACCTTGATGCGTACCATGCAGTCTATTCTGGATTATCAACATGAATTTTTCCTTGATGGTGATGAAACCAAGTTGAGACCAATGATCCTGAAGGATATTGCTGAAAGAATAGATATGGATATTTCTACTGTTTCTAGGGTGGCCAATAGTAAGTCCATACAGACAGAATTTGGTGTGTTTCCTTTAAAATACTTTTTCTCTGAGGGGATAGCTACTGATGGTGGAGAAGATGTAAGTAATAGAGAAGTGAAAAGTGTACTAAATAAAATGGTTGACGAAGAGGACAAGAAAAAGCCACTTTCGGATGATAAATTAGTGAAACTGTTAAACCAGAAAGGATATAATATAGCAAGGAGAACAGTAGCGAAGTATAGGGAACAGCTGCAAATTCCAGTAGCAAGGCTTAGAAAAGAATTGTAGTGTTAAAAAAGACAGCTTTAGGTTTATCGGTAATTTTCCAACCCTTGGTGATACCTACCTTCATGGTAGCCACTTTGTTCTATATAGTTCCAGAAGCTACAATGGTTCCGAAAGGAGCGAAATGGGCTGTATTGCTTTTGATTGGATTTACTACTTTCCTTGTGCCATTATTGAGCCTGCTTGGGTTACGGTATTCAGCAGTAATCAATAGCCTACAGTTGCCTAACAGAAGGGAAAGGATTTATCCTTTTGCCTTGGTGTCTGTATTTTATGTGATGACAGTTTCCTTCTTCTATTGGAAACTGAATATAGATCAATTGCTGCTTGTTACACTTGGGTTGGTTACTGTTAGTTTGGTACTGATGACAGTTGTTACTTTCTTTTATAAAATTAGTGCTCATCAGACGGCGATGGGAGGATGGGTAGCTATTGTAGGGGTATTGTCAGTAAAATTCACCTCAGGCCCAATGTTTTATTATTTTTTACTGGTCATTGTGCTTAGCGGTTTGATAGGGACAGCCAGGTTGTACCTCAATGCCCATAGGCCTTCAGAGGTTTATGCTGGCTTTTTGTTGGGATTTGGGATATGTTTTCCAGTGTATTATCATTTGTTAATCAATTGACATAAAGAAAGGAGCGGATTTATTAATCCGCTCCTTTCTTAAAATCAAGAAATTTTCTTCGATTAGAATAAGGCTACCGAAAGTCCGAAATTAAATTGAGTGGACTCTGTACCGTAAGGGCCTTTGTTCCCTTCAAATACGCCATTTAATCCATAATATCCCCAAACGTTGAATCCTGGAAATCCTAAACGAGTAT
The DNA here is from genome assembly GCF_001050135.1 of Cyclobacterium amurskyense. GTDB lineage: Bacteria > Bacteroidota > Bacteroidia > Cytophagales > Cyclobacteriaceae > Cyclobacterium > Cyclobacterium amurskyense. The sequence continues at coordinate 3,230,184 of NZ_CP012040.1, forward strand.
AAACACCATACCTAATGGGGTTCAATCCAAAATTCTGAGAATTTTTAATTTTTTGTTCCAAACCATCACCATCAGTGAAAGATATTTTTGAATGGGCATTGTACAGTAAACCAATCTTACCTCCAACAGCTACTCGAATACCGCTGTTATAGTCTTTTTTGTTGACATGATACCTGAATTCAAGCGGAACATCAAAATAGTTGATGGCCATAGTATTGGAAGATACACTAGCATCGGCTCCATATACCTCAGAAATTGGCACAAGCATACTTGAATTTACAGCTTTGTCAGGATCTGAAACGAGAGTCATTTGATCTTTAAAAGCGAGTTTTTCAAGACCCAGTCCGAAACCAGGGTTGAAAGTAAAGCCTGTGTTTTCTCCCAAATCAATTTGGGTTTGGTAATAAACATTGACAACACGTGATGCAATAAAACGCGTATTCAAATCATCAGGCCTGTTATTTAGCATATTGAATCCGAAATCCAAAAACAAGTCACCTTTAATATTCGGTCTGCCACCTATCGATGTACGTTCCTTTTCTTGGGCTTGAAGTTGAAAAGTGATCAATAAAATAAAGGATATAATAGAAAGTCTTTTCATGAAAACAAATATTTTTTAACCTATCGAACGGCTAAATTAGGAAATAATGCTTGATTTGATTGCCTGTTGATCTTAATTATTCTTAAAATAAAATTATTAGCCAAGTAAAATCATTTCATTTTTACACCTATTCCTTCTTTGTAATATTGGGGATATTCTTTACCTTTGCATTCCATTTAGAAGGAATGGCCTCGTAGCTCAACTGAATAGAGTACTTGATTACGGCTCAAGAGGTTCCAGGTTTGAATCCTGGCGAGGTCACTAAAAGCTGAATTATTTAGCATCGAAACCATGTAATTTTCAAAAATTGCATGGTTTTTTGTTTTTTATGGATCCTTCCAATTCCTGTTTTTACTTAGGAAGATAAGAGCTGCTATTAATTAAGTGCCTTTGTCTTGCCTTTCATTTTTTCATTTGCAGGAAAGAGTTTAATCGCAAAATGATTAAAGGACCTTCTGTTAGCTATAAAATCCTGTGTTAATTATTATATCAACCTCCTTTGAACCCGAAATATGCAATAGATATTCTATTACGTGCTGAAATCGCTTTAAAATCAGCCACTTCGTTGCTGTTTTCAATTTCACCATAGCGGTGCTATGCTAAAATCTCCAAACAGTCTTATTTTCTTGCGATTGCAACACTTCCCGTAAACACGGGACGAGACATACATAATCCGGGTTGATTTATAAATTGATATTGCTCATTTATTTATAGGTAAGGTTTTCAATGCTTCGGAAAGCAGGTATGGAAACAGTTGGAGTTGTAGTAGCCTTTTCTTTTTTCTACAGTAAGACGTTGAAATCAGGTAGCTGAGTTTAGCTAATAGCTTTTATTTTCGATGAATCTTGGGTTGAAATTCTAAAGCTGCCTTAAGTAGTAAAATTGGAGTAAATGTTTTTTTTGGTTAAGATTTAATTTTTTTTCCTTGAATTACGTAGTCTATATAGATTAGACCATTAAATACTGAAGCCATGAATTTCGCAATTAAGCTAAGCACTTTATTATTTATTAGTACCTGCAGTTTTTTCTTTCAAGGAGTTGACACTTCTAAACGTGTGGGACATTTTAACTTAGATTCAAAGCATCTGGCTATTGATGGCTATGATCCTGTGGCCTACTTTACAAATGGAGTAGCTACAGAAGGTAGCAAAAAGTACAGCTTAAATTATAAAGGAGTGACTTACTACTTTTCCTCCTTAAAAAACAAAAGCCTTTTTGAAAGGGATCCCATAAAATATGAACCGCAATATGGTGGTTGGTGTGCTTATGCTATGGGAGATAATGGGGAGAAAGTTTCTATTAATCCCAAAACCTTTAAGATTGTAGATGGAAAGCTTTACTTATTTTACAATAAACTCTTTACCAATACCCTGATTCCATGGAATGAAGATGAGGATAACCTTAAAGGCAATGCGGATGATTTTTGGAAAGAGCTAATTAAGTAGGGAAATCAGTTTGTGCACTATTAGGGCTAATGAATGTAAATCAGCGTTAAGCATTCCCTTGGCTCCTTTATATGGTATAATAGGTTAAGCTAGATTTTGAATCCAGTTTTGTTGAACTGAAATAATAAGGGTGGTTGATTGTAATCGATGTCCTAATAATAATGGTGAAGCAAAAAGCGTTTCCGGGTAATGTTGTTCTTTGGTAGTGGTATTATTGTTAGGAGAAACAGTAAATAAAATCTTACGAGTATGGCTAAGCCTGAATTAGTAA